>JANMDH010000385.1:0-5037 GCA_031376195.1 Gemmobacter sp.
AGAAGTCCGCACGCTTTTGTCCTGACGCAAATCGCGCGGTACCTGCCGCCCCGGTCTTGAACCGGGGCTTCGATGGCGCAAGGGATGTTTTGCTTGCCCTTTTCCAAACCTGATTTCTTGAAACTGATGGCTCGCCTGCAAGTTGGAGAATTCATAAAACACAATATATTCAGCGACTTAATTCCAGTTTCACGCGTGAAACGCCTGCGTTCTGCTGATGACTTCCCGTCATGCGTGCATCACGCAAGGTATGCTATACTGCGGCGACACCCCAGCCTGACACGAGGCCGCCATGAACCTGCGCAAACTCAGCGTTGCCACCTTTAACCTGTACAACCTGAACGAACCGGGTCTGCCGGTTTATACCGATGCGGACGGCTGGACGCAGGCGGCCTATGATCTGAAGATCGACTGGACGCAGCGGATGATCCGGTTGTTGCAGCCTGATGTGATGGGCTTTCAGGAGTTGTGGCACGGCAAGGCGCTGGTCAATGCGGTGACGGCGGCGGGGATGACCGGGGATTATGACATCCTGACGCCGGAGACGGCTGTTGGCACGCGCATCGTCTGTGCGGCGATCGTGCGCAAAGGGCTGATCACGGGCACGCCGGAATGGATCACGGAGTTTCCGGAAAAATTCATCCTGCAAAGCGAAGGGGATGATCCGCAGACCCCGGCGATAAAGGTGGCGATCAGCAGCTTTTCGCGGCCTGTGCTGCATTTCCAGATCGCGCCGCGCGATGATCATGATCCGGTGCATGTCTATGTGTGCCATTTCAAATCGAAAGGCCCGACCAAGGTGTTCCGCGAAGATTGGTACAATGCTGACAAGCCGACCTATGCTAAGCACCAGACCAACCTTGGGGCGGCGCTTTCGACGATCCGCAGGACGGCAGAAGCCTCGGCACTGCGGTTCATGCTGACCGAACAGATGAAGGGCAACCGCAGGCCGGTAATCGTGCTGGGCGACATCAACGACAGCCAGCACAGCAACACGGCGAACATTCTGACGGAACAGCCGCGATATCTGGTGGGGGACAGCAAAGGCGGGGGCGATGTGAGTTTCTACACGGCGCAGACCCTGCAGGAATACCGCAACACGCGGGATGTCTATTACACGCATATCCATCAGGATATCATGGAATCGCTGGATCATATTCTGGTCAGCGAGGAATTCTATGACAACAGCAAGCGGCGGCTGTGGATGTTCGACGGGATGACGGTGAACAACGATCATCTGAATTTTGACCGGCACGCAACGGACGGCACGAATGACCATGGTGTTATCTGTGCGACATTCGACCATCGCCCGATGAAGGCGGACGCGCGGGAGATTGCGGAGGGATGACGCCGATGCGCCGAAATTCGTGCAGGCCCTGCGTTCGCCGAGGCGGTCACGCGAGGTCACCTTGTCGTGCGCGCACCGAGTTGTGAGAGGGGCTTGCGGCACAAAATGCTAGGGCTTGGGCGTGCTGGAGGACGGCACTCCCGATTTGACAAAGAAAAGAGACACCCATGAAAAATCTGCTCCGTGTTATTGCGATCACCGCTGTCGCGGGGGCGTTCGTTGCCCCGTCTTTGGCATTGGCCGAGGAAATGGACCCGATGAAAATGACCTGCGCCGAGTTTTCGGCGATGGACATGGATGGCATGATGGCCGCCGTGGATGCGATGCACAAAGCGTCGCCGGATGCGGCGATGGCGATGGACGACGAAGCGATGAAGATGGCGAACGAGAACACGATGAAGGCCTGCGAAGGCAAGCCGGACATGATGGCGATGGAAGCCATGATGATGAAGTAAGGCTTCGGGGCCTTTTAAGGGGTCCGGCAGGGGCGGCGACGGGGAAACTTGTTGCAGACTTTTGTTTGAGGGGCGAGGGCGGCGATCTTTGTGCGTCCAACTGGACAATCGCGGTGAGGGCGGGCAGGTTCACGGGCGGGCCGTTCCGCCCCCGAAAGGTAGTTGATGCCCCGACCCCTGCACCCCACGGCCCTTGTGACCGGCGGCAACCGGGGGATCGGGAGGGCGATTGCTGCGGGCCTGATGGCGCGGGGGGTGCGGGTGACAATCGGGGCGCGGGTGCTGGCGGAGGGGCAGGCCGCAGCACAGGAATTGGGGTGCGCATCCGTGCATCTGGACCTGACGGATGCGGACACCTATTTCGCGGCACTGACGCAGGCGGGCGGGTTTGACATTCTGGTAAACAACGCGGGCATCCTGAACGAAGTGTCGCTGCTGACCCCGAAAAGCGATTTCACGACCGCGATGGAGGTGATGGTGGCGGCCCCCCTGGACCTGATCCGGCTTTGCGTGCCGTATTGGCGGGGGACGGGCTGGGGCCGGATCGTGAACCTGTCGTCGGGCTGGGGTGCGCATGCCGAAGGTCTGGGCGGGCCGGGGGCTTATGGTGTGGCGAAGGCGGCGTTGAACGCGCTGACCCGTGCGTTGCCGCGCGATCTGCCGCCGGGGGTCAAGGTGAACGCCTGCTGCCCCGGCTGGGTCGCGACGCGGATGGGCGGCGCGGGGGCATCCAAGACGCCCGAGGCGGGCGCGGATACCCCGATCTGGCTGGCGCTGCTGCCCGAGGACGGGCCGACGGGCGGGTTTTTCCGGGATCGGAAGGTGATCGGATGGTGAGGGAGGAATGCGAATGTTTGTGAAACGTCTTCTTATTTGTCTTGCCCCGCTTTGGCCTACGTTTGCTATGGCTCAACTGCCCCCGACGGTCTTCCAACGATGTGGCGGGGTCTTTGGTCTTTGCGGTCTTATAGACTGGGCAACCGGGGCCGAGGTTGGCCCGCAGGTTTATGAGCGTATTTTGGACTTTAGCGAGGGTCTTGCTCCGGCACGTATCGACGGGCGCTTTGGGTATATTGATGCTGCTGGCAAGGTGGTCATCCAGCCCGCCTATGATCTGGCAGGGCCGTTCCGGTTCGGCTTGGCCGAAGCGTTGATGGGCAAGAAGGTGGGCATCATTGACCGTTCCGGGGAATGGGTTGTGACACCGCGTTTTGCGCGGGCTGTGCCCATTAGTCCGGATGTGGTCGTGGCATATGAAGGGGAGTGGAGACAAAATTATTACGATGGATCTGAGCAGTTGGACACATTTTTTCTGCTTTTAAATAATAGTTCAACCAGCGGGCTTTATCATATCATCGATGGCTGGGTGACGGATCGCATTTACAAATTCAATGAATTTGACCCCAAAGGGCGGGGTTTGATCTGGGCCACAGCTGAGACAGGTGGTGAAGACCTCTGGGGGCTGATGCGGTCCGACGGGATATGGCAAATCGAGCCGATCTTTACGGGTGCGGGTGGCCTGTCGGATGATGTGGCCGTTGTTCGGACCGGGGCGCTACACCCAGTAGACCAAACGACCCGATGGGGTGCAATTGATTTGAATGGGGCCATGTTTATAAATCCTCAACAGGCCCAGTTGAGCAGTTTCTTGGGGGGGTTTTTTCTAACCTCGCTCTATCCCAACAAGGGCCCGTTTGGTTTGCTTGACATGCAAATGAACTTGGTTGGTGGGCGCATGTTTGAAGAATTCAGATTGCCAGAACCGCCATTGGATACCTGGCGAGTAGAAGCAGGCGGAAAAGAGTATTTGGTTATGAGGGACGGGACGTTTGTCCCTTACAGGCCCGAACCACTTTTGCCCCCACCCATTTGGGTTCGCCCCCAAAAAGAAACCGGGCTAGCACTTTTGGAATGCCCCGGTAAGGCGCGGTTGGTTCGTGATGGTGATAATTGGGGAATGCTCGGCCCGTCCGGCGATATCCTGATCCCAGCGATATATCCGGCGATTGACTGTTTCAAACAGGGTGTCGCTTGGGTGCCAATTATAGAAGAAAAGCAATGGTGCCCACTTGGGCCAGATGGCAAGCGGCGGGATCGCCCGGTTTGCAAGGTGATCTACGAGCCGATGGGGATGTCCCATCATGGGCAGGAACGATTCGCCGATGATCCGTTTGATAGCACAGTCCTGTGGATGCGCGCTTTTCTGGACGTGCTGAAAGATCCCACATTGAGAGGGCCACGCCTGATTGGGGATGGGGTGCAGGGACATGGCGAGATTGAAATACGCAGTCGGGACATTTTCTGAAGCCATCAAACCATTGGGTGTTGACGCCAGACGCCAGGGACGCCCCTTCCCCCTTCGCCTGTTCTCAAATATCCCACGGGGGTGCGGGGGTGTGAAACCCTCGCTTCGGGTAGGGGGCAGGCGATGATTCCAGTTCGGGGCTATGAAGATGCCAAGGTGGCGGTGCTGGGGTTGGGCCGTTCCGGCCTTGCCACTGCGCGGGCCTTGGTCGCGGGGGGGGCGGAGCCGCTGCTGTGGGATGACAGTGCCGAGGCGCGCGCGACGGCGGAAGCCGAGGGGTTCACCTGCACCGATCTGACCCGCGCGAATGTGTTCGAGGGGGTGGCCGCCCTGATCACCAGCCCCGGTATTCCGCATCTGTATCCCGCCCCGCATCCGGTGATCGCCCGCGCGGTCGAGGCGGGCATCCCGGTGGACAACGACATCGGGCTGTTTTTCCGCAGCTTTGCCACGCCGGACTGGGATGATTTCGAAACGGCCCCGCGGGTGATCGCCGTCACCGGGTCGAACGGAAAATCTACCACGACGGCCCTGATCCATCATATTCTGGAGGTGGCGGATCGCCCCACCCAGATGGCGGGAAACATCGGGCGCGGGGTTCTGGATATTGATCCCGCCAGTGATGGATCGGTTGTCGTGCTGGAACTGTCGAGTTATCAGACCGAACTTGCGCGGTCGTTGACGCCGGACATCGCCGTTTTCACCAACCTGTCGCCCGATCATCTTGACCGGCATGGGGGAACGGGCGGCTATTTCGCGGCCAAGCGCCGTTTGTTCGCGGAAGGTGGTCCTGACCGGGCGGTGATCGGGGTGGATGAGGCGGAGGGGCGGTATCTGGCGGGGCAGCTTGCCATGGGGGCTGCGGATGACCGGGTGATCCGCATCTCATCGGGGCAAAAGCTGGAAGGCTATGGCTGGTCGGTTTTTGC
>JANMDH010000408.1:0-7096 GCA_031376195.1 Gemmobacter sp.
GCCGGTGAAAATCGCCGATATCTGAACGAAGGTCAGGTCGGTTTCATCGGCCAGCAAGCGAGCGATGGTCGTCTTGCCCACACCGGGCGGGCCCCAGAGGATGATCGACCCCAGACTGCGCGCAGCCAGCATGGCACCCAAGGGGCCGTCGCGTGACAGAACCTTTTCCTGCCCGATCACGTCGGACAATTTGCGCGGCCGCAGGCGGTCGGCCAGGGGGCGCGGGCCGTCGGGGGTGGGGGATTTCCCGGGAAGATCGAACAGATCGGACATGCGGGCAGATTAGGCCGAATGCAGGCAAACGGAAAGACTGCTGGTGGGCGTTGCTACCTTCCCCTTGTGGGGAGGGTTGGGGTGGGGGCCTGATCCAAGCGCCCCGCCCCGCCCGCCTTACAAGGGGGAGGGAGGGTGCAAAATTGGAAGGCGCGCCGGGGAAAGCCCGCTTGTCCCCCAATTGTCCCAATGCAAAAGGCCCGCCGTTCGGGGCAGGCCTTTGGTCGCTTCGGGGGCTGTGGCTTACGCCTCGGCCTCTTCTTTTGCGAGACGTGCCAGATCGCCCGCACCTTTGGCGGACGTGTCACGATCCACGAATTCGATGATTGCCATTGGCGCCATGTCGCCATAGCGGAAGCCCGCCTTCAGCACGCGGATATAGCCGCCCTGACGGGTCTGGTAGCGCGGCCCGAGGATGGCGAACAGCCGCTCCAGGTGACGGTCTTCCTTCAGCTGTGCCCCTGCCTGACGGCGGGCGTGCAGATCGCCACGTTTGGCAAGCGTGATCAGTTTTTCAACGATCGGGCGCAGTTCCTTGGCCTTTGGCAGGGTCGTCTTTATCTGCTCATGTTCGATGAGCGAACCGGCCATGTTCGCGAACATCGCCTTGCGGTGTTCGTGGGTCCGGTTCAGTTTGCGATAACCGCTAGAGTGACGCATGATATTCTCCTATCGTGTGTTTTGCTTTGTCCGGCAGGCCCTACGATTGGTCCCGCTCACCTTGGGGCTTGCGCCCATCTTTTCCCCGGCATTCCGGGCATTTGTGCAAGGTGCGCAATGAATGCGCACCCTGCGGGTTCTTAAAACTGGTCCTAAAAACGCTTTGCCAGATCTTCGATATTTTCCGGCGGCCAGTCTTCGACGTCCATGCCCAGATGCAGGCCCATGCCTGACAACACTTCCTTGATTTCGTTCAAGGATTTGCGGCCAAAGTTCGGGGTCCGCAGCATTTCCGCCTCGGTCTTCTGGATCAGATCGCCAATGTAGACGATATTGTCGTTCTTCAGGCAGTTCGCCGAACGCACCGACAGTTCCAGTTCATCCACCTTTTTCAGAAGCAGCGGATTGAATTCCAAACCATCTTCCACGTCATGGCGCGTCGCCGATTCCGGTTCGTCAAAGTTCACGAACACGGCCAGCTGATCCTGCAGAATACGGGCGGCATAGGCCACGGCATCATCCGGCGTCAGGCTGCCGTCGGTTTCGATTTTCATCGTCAGCTTGTCATAATCCAGGACCTGACCTTCGCGGGTCGGGGTCACTTCGTAGCTTACCTTTTTCACTGGCGAATAGATTGCATCAATTGGAATCAGACCGATGGGTGCATCTTCCGGGCGGTTCTTGTCAGCTGCGACATAGCCCTTGCCTGTATTCACCGTCAGTTCCATGAACACATCTGCACCGTCATCCAGATGGCAGATCACGTGGTCCTTGTTCAGAACCTCGATCCCGTTGCTTTCCGAAATGTCGCCCGCCGTCACGACGCCCGGCCCTTTTGCAGAAATCGACAGGCGTTTCGGCCCTTCAACTTCCATCTTCAGGGCGACACCTTTAAGGTTCAGAACGATGTCGGTCACGTCTTCGCGCACGCCTGCAACCGAAGAGAATTCGTGCAGCACGTTGTCGATCTGAACGGAAGTGATCGCCCCACCCTGAAGCGACGACATCAGAACCCGGCGCAGGGCGTTGCCCAGTGTCAGGCCGAAGCCACGCTCCAGCGGTTCGGCGATCACGGTGGCGGTCCGGGCAACATCATTGCCCGGTTTCACGACCAGTTGAGTCGGCTTGATCAGTTCAGCCCAATTCTTGTGGATCATCGTGTGGCCTCCATACTTGTCTGCTGCTCATGTCCAAAAGCGGCAGACGCCCGAGGATCATCAAATGACGAAACCGGGCCGCACCAGAACTGGTGCAACCCGGCAAATATATGCTGCGTCAGACGCGGCGACGTTTCGGCGGACGGCAGCCGTTGTGGGCAAGCGGCGTCACATCACGGATCGAGGTGATGTTGAAGCCAACCGCAGCCAGCGCCCGAAGTGCCGATTCACGGCCCGAACCCGGGCCCTGAACTTCAACTTCGATGGTTTTCACGCCGTGTTCCTGCGCCTTGCGGCCCGCATCTTCCGCAGCCATCTGGGCGGCATAAGGCGTCGATTTACGCGACCCCTTGAAGCCCATGGTGCCCGACGACGACCAGGCAATCGCGTTGCCCTGCACGTCAGAGATCAGGATTTTCGTGTTGTTGAACGACGAGTTCACATGCGCCACACCAGCGGCGATGTTCTTGCGTTCCTTTTTCTTCATACGGGTTTTATCACGTGCCATGTTCAGCGCCCCTTATTTCTTCTTGCCGGCGATAGCCTTCGCCGGGCCTTTGCGCGTGCGCGCGTTGGTATGGGTGCGCTGGCCGCGAACGGGCAGGCCGCGACGATGCCGCAGGCCGCGATAGCAGCCGAGGTCCATCAGACGCTTGATGTTCATCGAGGTTTCGCGACGCAGGTCGCCTTCCACGGTGACATTCGCGTCGATATATTCCCGGATTGACAGCACTTCGGCATCCGAAAGCTGGTTCACGCGGCGGGCGCGATCAATGCCAACGGATTCGCAGATCTGTTCTGCCACAAACGGGCCAATTCCCGTGATATAAGTCAGTGCGATGGGTACCCGCTTTGCAGTGGGGATGTTGACGCCAGCAATACGTGCCAAACGTGTCTTCCTTTTGGTTGCGGTTCCGTAGTGCCAGAACCTTTTTTCACAACAGACGCAGGGCGCGCAGCGGGCCCCGGTCCTCTAAAACATTCCGACAATGGTCGACAATGATTCCCCTTCGGGACGCTGTGCCTTAGGGGGTTTTCCGAAGGCAGTCAAGGCCGCGCCCTCAGGTATCACGTTCTGTCAAGAACTTTCGCAATATCGCCCGAAACTGTGTCCATTTCCGCTAACCCATCCACCGATGAAAGCTGCCCCTTCGCGTAATAATACCCGATCAAGGGCGACGTATCGCGGTAATATGCTAGCATCCGTGTCCGAAGTGCCTGTTCCGTGTCATCCGGACGGCGTTTCAGATCATGCGATCCGCACACATCACAAACACCCGCGACTTTCGTCGGGCGTTCGACGTCGTGATACACCTCGCCGCAATTGCCGCAGGTGTAGCGGCCGACGATGCGGGCTTTCAGCGCCTCGTCGTCCACACGAATCTCAATCACCGCGTCGATCTTCTGTCCCTTTTGAAAAACCAAGGCCCCCAGCGCATCCGCCTGTTTCAGCGTCCTTGGAAAGCCGTCGAAGATGAACCCCGACCCGCCCTCGGCCAGTTTTTCGGCGATCAGGCCGATCACGATTTCGTCCGTCACAAGCTGACCGCGGGCCATCACCTCGGCCACTTTGCGGCCCATCTCGGTACCCGAATGCTGCGCCGCACGCAGCATGTCGCCCGTCGACAACTGCACCAGTCCCCGGCCTTCGACCAGACGTTTGGCTTGGGTGCCTTTGCCAGCACCCGGCGGCCCCAGAAGAATGATGTTTGTCATCAAGTCCGCCCCAGTCAGCGCCGGGACGGGGTTTTGGTCGTGGAACCGCGCTTGCGGCCCCGCAGCTGCGATTTTTCGATCAGGCCTTCGTACTGGTGGGCCAGAAGGTGCGATTGAATCTGGTTGATCGTATCCATCGTCACCGACACCACGATCAGCACCGATGTCCCCCCGAAATAGAACGGGATGGAGAATTCATAGCGCAGAATCTCGGGCAGCAAACAGACGAGCGCCAGATAGCCGGAGCCGAGCACAAGCACCCGGTTCACGACATATTCCAGATATTCTTCCGTCTTCTTGCCCGGACGGATGCCGGGGACGAATCCGTTCTGGTTTTTCAGATTGTCCGCCACATCATCGACTTTGAACGACACATTGTGCGTGTAGAAGTAGGAAAAGAACACGATCAGCGCGGTGAAGAACAACAGATGCAATACCTGCCCCGGCCCGAGATAGGCCATGATCGTCGACATGATCGGCCCGCTGTTCTGTTGCGAAAACGCGGCAATCGTTGTCGGCAGCAGCAACAGGGACGACGCGAAAATCGCGGGGATGACACCTGCGGGGTTCACCTTGATGGGCAGATGGCTTGATCCGCCGTCATAGACCTTCATTCCGACCTGACGCCGGGGATACTGGATATGGATCTTGCGCAGGGCGCGTTCCATGAAGACGACGAAAGCCATCACCGCGATCACCAGCACAATCACCCCGACGATCACGGCAGGCGAAATCGCCCCCGACCGGCCCTGGCTGAGGAAGTTCGCCATCGCCGCCGGAATTTCCGCGACGATGCCGACGAAGATGATCAGCGAGATACCGTTGCCGATACCCCGCGCCGTGATCTGTTCGCCCAACCACATCAGGAACATCGTCCCGCCTACCAGCGTGATGACGCAGGCAAGGCGGAAGAACATGCCGGGTTCATGCGCCAGATCGCCCGCCTCCAACGACACGGCAATACCCCAGGCCTGAAATGTCGCCAGAATGACCGTGAAGTAACGGGTGTACTGGTTGATTTTCTTGCGGCCCTGTTCGCCTTCTTTTTTCAGCGATTCAAGCTGCGGCACCATGGAGGTGAGCAGTTGGATGATGATCGACGCGCTGATGTAGGGCATGATCCCCAGGGCGAAGATGCCCATGCGGCTGATGGCGCCGCCGGTGAACATGTTCAGGATGCCACCGACGCCGGCACCGATGTCTTCGACAAAACCTTTCAGCGCCGTCCCGTCGATGCCGGGGACCGGAATATAGGTGCCAAGGCGGTAAACAATCAGCAGGCCGATGGTGAACAAGATACGCTGACGCAGTTCCGTCGCCTTGCCAAGCGTTCCCCAGCTGAGGTTGGCGGCCATTTGTTCGGCGGCTGATGCCATGGAGGTGTCTTTCTACAAGAGTGCGCCGCCGGACCGTTTTCCGGTCGGCGGCGCGGGAAAACCTGCAAAGGATGTAAGCGGTCTTGCGACGGCTAACAACCTCCTATTTGTGGACGGCTTTCACGAACGCGGGCTTCGGCGCCTCGACTTTGAGCGAACCACCGGCCTTTTCGACCGCCTCGATTGCCGAGGCAGAGGCCCCCGTGACCGACAGCATCACCTTGGCGGTGATATCGCCCTTGCCCAGCACGCGGATGCCGTCGCGCTTGTGGTTGGTCAGGCCTGCAGCGACCAGGATATCTTCGGTGATTTCCGACTTGATGTCCAACTTGCCCGCCACGATGAATTTCTGGATCAGGCCCAGGTTCACGACTGCGTAATCTTTCTGGTTCGGTTTGTTGAAGCCGCGCTTGGGCAGGCGGCGATACAGCGGCATCTGCCCGCCTTCATACCCACCGATGGCCACGCCGGAACGGGACTTCTGCCCCTTGATCCCGCGCCCTGCGGTCTTGCCCTTGCCCGAACCCGGACCACGCGCCACGCGTTTCTGTTTCTTCGCGGCGCCGGCGTTGTCTGCCAGTTCATTCAGTTTCATGTCGCATACTCCTATGCCGGAACTGCCCCAGCTGCGACGGCGGGGGCAAACACGGCGATTTGTGATTCTGTGGCGATTGGGGGCCACCGGGGGGCTATAGACGTGTTGTATTCGCGTATCAAGGGCGCGACGATACAACCGTGAAATCCTTAGGATGAGGCCGAAGCTCGTGCATTCTCTTTTCTCGCAAACTCTCAGTTGGATGGATGTTCAACTAAGTAGCCTCTCTAACGCGGTTCCGTCTCCAACCCCACACCATGAGGGTGGCAAAGTCATGCAACGCTATTCCGAAAAGACTGTCGAGCAAGCAATGGTTCAGAAGTTAGCTCGTACTATCAGCGGCTTAAGGGCATCATGCATACTTCTGAACGATGGCTTCTTACAGGAACAGGCCGCTCTATGCAGAATGGTGAATGATTTTGAAGACGACATAACTTTTTTGTCAATCGCTGCCCTACAGAGTCCCAGACCTCAAATTCTTAACCGTTATCTAGACGACTTCTATTCTGAGGAAACGGCGGCAGAGGACTTTGCTGAGGGAAAGCGTGTCAAGGGCCGAACGACAGTGAGTCGTAAGGATATAGCGAACTTTATAGCTCGCGAGCAGCAAGACCCAACTGACGAGTTTCAATCCAGCAATGCGGCATTGGCCGTCGGATACATGATGTCCGGCTATATTCATGCACCTTCCCAACACATCATGGAGATGTACGACCCTCAACGAAAACGGTTCATCACCGATAGTTGGCCTGCACATCCATTTTTGCGTGCTCACTTGGACGACATTTGGAGCTACTTCTATCGAGGGATAGTCACGTTCGGATTTGCATCACACGCTATCGGAAGGCCTGATATCTTCGAACAATGCATGACGCAGCTGGCCTACTTCGGACAAGTTTCTGGCAGAGATTGCTAGCAGAACGGTGCGTGCTCGCACGCACCGCCACCCAACCATGTCGTCAATGGTGCGTGCAAGCACGCACCCTACCGCTCACACCCCCATCGGCCACACAAATTCCGGCCTCAGCCCCGCATACACCGGCCGACCGTCATGCGGTTTCTCATACCCTTTCGACGTGTCCCAGAACGCGTGATACGTCGCCGTCGGGAAGGCCGCTTCGTCATAGCCCATCACGTTCGGCACGGCGACACGGATGCGGTGTTGTTTGTCGTCCAGCAGGATCGCCGCCCCGCAATCGGTGCAGGTGCATAACTCCAAAGGACCGTTCGGGTTTTCCTTGTTGAACGGCTGGCGGGCCAGTTTTTCGGGGTGGTCAACCGCCAGGTCGGCATAGTTGAAAAAGGCCACATGCGTGGTT
>JANMDH010000416.1:0-4032 GCA_031376195.1 Gemmobacter sp.
CCGACAGCCGCCCCTCCATCATCTCTACATCCGCGAGCGGTACCCCCACTTCGCGGGCAATCCGTTCGCGCAGCTGATGGCCATCCAGAACCTCGCCCGCCTGATCCGCCTCGCGCTCCAGTTTCGCCTGCACCCGGCGCAGGTTGAAGAACAGGCTTTTCTGCGATGACGTGGACCCTGTCCGCACCATTGACCAATTCCGCATCACATAATCCTGGATCGACGCCTTAATCCACCACACCGCATAGGTGGAAAACCGCACGCCCCGGTCGGGATCGAATTTGTCGGCGGCTTTCATCAGGCCGAGGGATGCTTCCTGAATCAGGTCATTCATCGGCGCACCATAGCGGCGGAATTTTGAGGCCATCGAAATTGCAAGCCGCATGTACGCAGTGATCAGGCGGTGCAGGGCCGCCTCATCCCGGTGATCCCGCCAGGCATAGGCGAGGCGAAGTTCGGTTTCCGCATCCAACAGCTCCGCCTTCATGGCTTTGCGGGACATGGTCTGGTCGTTATACCCGTCGAGTGCCATAAGAACCCCCTGTCGGTGAAACAACGTGTGGCGCGTCATCAAAACAATTTACGGACCAATGCAGTGACTGGATCAAAACAAAATTGCGCGACGATTGGTTCCCTGTCGGTGGTGATCGGGGGGGCGCGGTCGGGGAAATCACGGTTCGCGGAAGGGCTGGTGCGGGCGTCAGGGCGAGAAAAGCTTTACATTGCAACGGCAGAGGCGTGGGATGACGAGATGCGCGCGCGGATCGCGCAGCATCAGGCGGACAGGGGGGCGGACTGGGTGACGGTCAACGCACCGCTGGCCCTGTGCGACGCTTTGGCGCAGGTGCCGGCGCATGCGGTGGTTCTGGTGGATTGCGCAACCCTATGGCTCAGCAACCATCTGCTGGCGCAACATGATCTCGGGGCGGAAAGTGCCGCCTTGCTGGCGGCGCTGGCGGTGTGCAAGTCCCCGGTGGTGGTGGTGACGAACGAAGTGGGCCTGTCGGTGGTGCCGGACAACGCGCTGGCGCGGGCTTTCCGGGATGCGCAGGGGCGGCTTAATCAGGATCTGGCGGCACAGGCGGGTCTGGTGGTGGCGGTCTGGGCGGGGTTGCCCTTGGTGCTGAAGGGCGCTCTGCCGTGACGCGGTTCCTGTGGGTGCGGCATGGTCCGACGCATGCGAAGGTAATGGTTGGCTGGACAGATTTGCCCGCCGATCTGTCCGATAGGGCCGCGCTGGCGCGTCTGTCGGGCCTGCTACCTGCGGAGGGGATTGTCATGTCGTCCGATCTGATCCGGGCACGGGCAACGGCAGATGCGATCCAAGGCGGAAGGCAGCGGTTGCCTGATGACGTGGCCCTGCGGGAGATTCATTTCGGCACATGGGAAATGCGCGGCTTTGCGGAGATCGAGGCTGAATCGCCTGACCATATCCGCGCTTTCTGGGAAACCCCGGGTGACGTCCGCCCGCCGGGCGGCGAAAGCTGGAATGATCTTTGCGCCCGCATTGGGATGGCGGTGGATCGCCTGACGGCGGATCACCCGGGCAAGACCCTGATCGTGGTGGCACATTTCGGCGCAATCCTCGCGGCCGTGCAACGGGCCGGGGGGCTAACCGCAGAACAGACCCTGTCACACCGGATCGAAAACCTGTCGGTGACAGAAATGTCATTGGGGCCGGACGGCTGGCAAGTGGGCAGGATCAATCACATTCCGTGATGTTCAGCGTTAGGAAACATCACTTTCCCCCCCTTGTCCGGCCACCTATGGTTCGCCCAAATCAAATGGGGACATAACATGACCTATCACCTCGCCATCGGCGATCGCGCCTATTCCAGCTGGTCGTTGCGCGGCTGGCTGCTGTTTGATGCCTTCGGTATTCCGGTGACGACCCAAAGCGCGCGCCTTTACACGGATGAACTCGCCACCCTGCTGCGTGATTATGCGCCCGCCAGAACCGCCCCCACGATGCGCTGCGCCGATGGCACGGTGGTGCCCGAAACCATCGCCATTGCCGAGGAACTGGCAAGCCGCCACCCCGACGCCGGCATCTGGCCCGCCGCCCCCAAAGCCCGCGCGACGGCCCGCGCATTGGCGGCCGAGATGCACGCCGGGTTTGGCGCATTGCGCAGCCACTGCCCGATGAACCTGCGCGTCAGTTACTCCGACTGTCAGCCTACCGAAGGCGTGCTGGCTGACCTCGTCCGGCTGGAACTGATCTGGGCCAATGCCCGTGCCCAGACGGGCAGTGCGGGCCCATGGCTCTGCGGCGCTTATTCCGCCGCTGACGCCTTCTTTGCCCCAGTCGCCGCCCGGATCGCCGGGTATAATCTGCCCATCGGAACAAAGGCTGCCGCCTATGTTGCCGCCCATCTGGCGCACCCCTCGTTCCGCCGCTGGCGTGCCATGGGGCTGATTGATGGCGCCGATCAGGACTTCTACCGCCGCGACCATCCGACCCGCGCCTGGCCCGGCCCATCCCCCTTGCCCGCAAAGGCAGTTGACGGAACCGACGCGGAAAACACCATCTGCCCCTATTCCGGCAATCGCGTCACCCATGTTCTGGAAATTGCAGGGCGTAGGATCGGGTTCTGCAATCCGTTCTGCCGCAATAAAACCGTGGCCGATCCGGAGGCCTGGCCAAAATTCATGGCCCTTTACCAATCGTAAACCATTCCCCGCTAACCGTTAACTAAGGTGAACGGGGGAAGCAGAATGACGGCACTGGCCTACACCGTGGCCTTTGAAGGCGTGGACGCACGAATGGTCGAGGTGCAGTGCGCCGTCGCCCCCGGCCTGCCTGCCTTTACCATCGTAGGCCTGCCCGACAAAGCGGTCAGCGAGGCGCGAGAACGCGTCCGCGCGGCCCTTGCGGCCATGTCCATCGCCCTGCCCTCGAAACGCATCACGGTAAACCTGTCGCCCGCCGACCTGCCAAAGGAAGGGTCGCATTTCGACCTGCCCATCGCCCTCGCCCTGCTTGCGGCACTGGAGATCATCCCGAAAGATGAGGTCGCCAATACCGTCGCCTTGGGCGAACTGGCCCTCGACGGGCGGCTCGTCCCCGTCATCGGTGCCCTGCCCGCCGCGATGGCCGCGGCAGAGGCTGACCGCGCGCTCCTTTGCCCCAAGGCCTGCGGGCCGGAGGCCGCCTGGGTCGGCGCCGCCGAAGTGCTGGCCGCAGGATCACTGGACGAGGTGGTCAGACATTACACCGGCCAATCCCCCCTGACCCCGGCCGAGGCGGGCGAGGTGACACGCGGTGCATTCCCCCGCGACCTGCGCGAAGTAAAGGGTCAGGAACGCGCCAAACGCGCGCTCGAAATCGCCGCCGCAGGGCGGCACCACATGCTTATGGTCGGCTCCCCCGGTTCCGGCAAATCCATGATTGCCGCCCGCCTGCCCGGCATCCTGCCCCTGCTGTCCGCGACCGAAGCGCTCGAAACCTCCATGATCCACTCGCTCGCAGGCGTGCTGTCCGAAGGCGGCATCAGCCGCGACCGGCCCTTCCGCGAACCACATCACACGGCATCCATGGCCGCCATCGTCGGCGGCGGGCGCAGTGCCAAACCCGGCGAAATCAGCCTTGCGCATAATGGTGTGCTGTTCCTCGATGAATTTCCCGAATTTTCCCGCGCCGTGCTCGAGACCCTGCGCCAGCCTATTGAAACGGGCGAGGTGGTGGTCGCCCGCGCCAATGCCCATGTCCGCTATCCCTGCCGCTTTCTGCTTGTCGCTGCCGCGAACCCCTGCAAATGCGGGTATCTGACCGACCCGACCCGCGCCTGCGCCCGCGTGCCGCTGTGCGGCGATGATTATCTGGGGCGCATTTCCGGCCCCCTGATGGATCGCTTTGATCTGCGCGTCGAAGTGCCCCCCGTCGCCTATACCGACCTTGATCTGCCGCCGTCGGGCGATACCTCGGCGCTGGTCGCCGACCGGGTGGCCAAGGCCCGCGATGTGCAGACCGAACGCTACCGCGACCACCCTCATGCCCGGGTCAACGCCGATGCCGAAGGCGCGCTGCTGGAA
>JANMDH010000431.1:0-3323 GCA_031376195.1 Gemmobacter sp.
GATCGAGGCGATCATCAAGCCTTTCAAGCTCGATGAGGTCAAGGAAGCCCTGCAGGAGGCAGGCATCCAGGGCCTCTCCGTGACCGAAGTCAAAGGCTTCGGCCGCCAGAAAGGCCACACCGAACTTTATCGCGGTGCCGAATACGTTGTCGATTTCCTGCCCAAGGTGAAGATCGAGGTCGTCCTGCCCGATGATATGGTCGATGTCGCCGTTCAGGCCATCATCACCGCCGCGCGCACCGACAAGATCGGCGATGGCAAGATTTTCGTCAGTTCCATCGAACAGGCGATCCGCATCCGCACCGGCGAAACCGGCGACGACGCGATCTGATCCCTTCTGGCGGACGTTCCGCCGAACCCTATGACCCTTAACCAAAAGGACCCGACGATGAGCAAGGTCAAAGATGCCCTCAAACTCATGAAGGATGAAGAGGTCGAATATGTCGACGTTCGCTTCACCGACCCGAAAGGGAAACTCCAGCACGTCACGCTGATTGCCGATGTTGTCGACGAAGACTTCTTCGAGGAAGGCTTCATGTTCGACGGCTCCTCCATCGCCGGCTGGAAATCCATCGATCAGTCCGACATGAAACTGATCCCCGATCCAGGCTCGGTCTACATCGACCCCTTCTATGCCGAAAAAACCATGTGCGTGCATTGCGTCGTGGTCGAACCCGATACGGGCGAGGCCTACTCCCGCTGCCCGCGTCAGACCGCCATCAAGGCCGAGGCGTATCTCAAATCCAGCGGCGTTGGCGACACCGCCTATTTCGGGCCCGAGGCTGAGTTCTTCTTGTTCGACGACGTGCGCTATGCCGTCAGCCCCCGCAAAGTCTCCTACGAGATCGACGCCGAGGCCGCCGCCTGGAACACCGATGCCGTCACCGAAGGCGGCAACTACGGCCACCGCGCGGGTCACAAGGGCGGCTATTTCCCCGTCAACCCGGTGGACGAGGCGCAGGATATCCGCGGCGAAATGCTGTCCACCATGAAACGCATGGGCATCAAGGTCGACAAGCACCACCACGAAGTGGCGACCTGCCAGCACGAACTGGGCATGATCTTCGGCGGTCTGGTCGAACAGGCCGACAACATCCAGAAATACAAATACGTGATCCACAACGTGGCCCACGCCTACGGCAAGACCGTCACCTTCATGCCCAAACCGATGAAGGGTGACAACGGGAGCGGCATGCACGTCAACATGTCGATCTGGAAGGGCGGCAAGCCCTTGTTCGCCGGTGACAAATACGCAGACCTCAGCCAGGAGGCGCTCTATTTCATCGGCGGCATCCTGAAACACGCGAAATCGCTCAACGCCATCACCAACCCCGCCACCAACAGCTACAAACGTCTGATCCCGGGCTTCGAAGCACCGGTCCTGCGCGCCTATTCGGCCCGCAACCGCTCCGGCTGCGTCCGTATTCCGTGGACGGAATCGCCCAAGGCCAAACGGGTCGAGGCACGTTTCCCCGATCCGGCAGCCAACCCCTATCTGGCCTTCGCAGCCCTGCTGATGGCAGGTCTCGACGGAATCAGGAACAAGATCGACCCCGGCCCTGCGTCGGACAAAGACCTGTATGATCTGCCACCCGAAGAACTGGCCGAAATCCCGACGGTCTGCGGCTCCCTGCGTGAGGCCCTGCTGGAACTGGAAAAAGACCACGATTACCTGCTGACAGGCGACGTGTTCACCAAGGATCAGCTGGAAGGTTACATGGCGCTGAAGTGGGAAGAGGTTTACGCCTTTGAACACACGCCGCATCCGGTGGAATACCAGATGTACTATTCCTGCTAGGCCATTGTTTTGCAGGCCTGATCAACGAAGGGCGCCCCCCGTGGGGCGCCCTTCTTCGTTTTTACGCATTGCGCAAAAACCCAGTTTGACCATTTGCCCGCCCGATTTCTGACACGAAGCCTGATCATAAATTCGTGATACAAATTGGAGAGTGTGTTGATGATTGCGTCCCCGCCCAGCAAAACAAATTACCTTCGCAATGAACGCCTCAAGGCCGAACGGGATCGCCAGATGGCAGTCACGATGCGCAATCTGCGTCGGATGCTGATCGTTGCGGCAATTCTGGTCGTGTGTGCCGCAGCCGCATTCTGGTATTACGGCTGCAGCCTGTCCGACGGGTGCACCGCAACCCCGGTTGCCCAGCTTCAGCAAGGTTCGGTCACAGACCTGGTTCCGGCGGCCTGAAAGGTCCATCCGGACCAGACCACACAGGCTTTCACAAAGACAACAGGGCGGCGCAGGCCGCCCCCGTTTGTCTAGATTCCCGCCGCCTCCAGCCCCGCCCGTGCCTCCGGCGCAAGGTCATCCATCCGCACAACATAGGTGTGGATCGAAAACACCACCGCCCGGGTTTGCGGCAATCGCATCAGGCACTGGCGTTCCGACCGCAGATAGACCCGCGAAACGGGTTTGGGCCGCCGTTCATGTTCCAGCCTTGGCTGGTGCAGCGTCGGGTCGTCATAGACCAGCGCATTCGCCCGCCACAGCGGCTGTTCCGGCCGGATCGCATCGAACAGGCGTTGTACGCGGCGCGCAATCCCCTCGTCATAGGGTGCCACCGGCGTGTGGATCGCCGTCATCGGCTGCCCGATTTTCTGCGCCAAGGTCCAGCTTGCCGGGAAACACAGGATCGCCCCGGTCAGCACATGTTCCGCCCCGTCATGTTGCAGCAGGCACAAATCCTCCTGCACCAACCGCCCCAGCGTCAGCAGCGGCAGATCCCGGTTCAGCGGCACCACCACGCCGTCCGGCCGCGTGACCGACTGTGCCCCGACGACATAACCCGCCGTCCGCCCCAGCACCTCCAGCACCCGCCCCAACAACTCTGCCGCCGCTGGCATCGCCTCCGGCAGCATCGCGTGAACCCGGTCCGCGTCCAGCCCGATCAGCCGGTCCCGTTCCGCCATCTGCCCGGCAAAGGCATCGTCCACCCGCAGCCAGTCATCGCCCTCCACCGGCACAATCCCCGGCAGCCGCGCGGTGCGCGGGTCCATCCAGGGGGCAAAGGGCAGTCTGGATTGCAGGATTGGCATCATGGTCCGCGTCTTAGCAACGCTTCCGGCCAATGACTAGACGCCCGTTCGGCGACCACTGCACCGTACATACGGATGCAATACGGATAAAATACGGATAAAATACGCATCGAATACGACCTGCCGCGTCGCCACCCGACAAGACCGGCCCCGCTCTCCGCCCCACGCTGACAGGGCGAGGTGCCCGATGAACCAGCCCCATGCCAGCCGCCGCAAGATCGACCCCACCCGTGGCGCAACCCTCGCCGACGGCAGTCCCAACGACAATGACC
>JANMDH010000474.1:0-14750 GCA_031376195.1 Gemmobacter sp.
GCGCATGTGCCCGTGCCGTGTCACCACATCTTCACGGGCAGATCCCGTGCGGTCAGCACAACTTTGCAGGCGATGAAGAACGGCAGAGGGGCTGGCGAAGTGATCCAGAAAGGCAGTGTTCAACGCCAGCCCCTCAAACCCAGCAAATCGGCTGCGCGCAGCTGCATTCTGGTAGCCAATCACGCCCCGCGGATCCGTCGTGAAACAGGGTGTTGCGTCCTGCCCCATCAGGCCACCAATCTGTGTGGCGACGCGCCGGTCGGCCCGGCCACCCAGCCAGATCAGGCCAGCGATCACCAAGGCCAGCGCGCCCAAGGTCATGCCCGCCATCAGGGCCGCCGCCGCCAGGCGCGGATCGGGCAACAGCACACCCACAAGCGCCACCGCCGCACCGGTCAGCAGCACGGGCCAAAGTCGCCGCCCCGGGCGACTGCCCACCCTTATCATATGTGCCAGATCAGACACTGCGCCATCCATCAGACATCTCGGTTCTTCATTGCGACCATTGGCAGTCCCAATCGTTAACCCAAGCTTAACCCTGCCGAATTTACACCCGCAGATTGATCTGAAATCTACATATTTCTCGCAAAAAGCGCAAAAAAGAAGCCGTCCCCGCCATCGAGCGGCGTGTATTGACGCGCAGTTTCCAGACTGAAATTCGGATGCCGATCCACGAATTGTGCTGCCTGATCCCCGTTTTCGCATGTCAGCATCGAACAGGTCACAAAGGCCAGATAACCGTCTTTGCGCACCAATCGCGCCGCCTGATCCAGAATACTGATCTGGAGCGCGCACAACTCTTGCAGCCGGTGCTGCGTCAGGCTCCATTTCCCTTCGGGCGCGCGCCGCCATGCCCCCGATCCGGAACAAGGCGCGTCGGCGAGAACCAGATCAAATGGTGCCAGTCCGGACAACGCCTTTGTCTCAACGGTCTTGATCCTGACCCCAGCCCGTGTCGCGCGTGCCGGCAGATCTCGCAGGCGCGCCGGGTTTGCATCATGCGCGGTGATGACCTGCTGCGCCCGCGCGGCCATGGCCAGACTTTTGCCCCCACCGCCCGCGCAATAGTCCAAAACCCGCATCCCATCCCGCAGCGGCAGCGCCTGCACCACCGCCTGTGACGCCGCATCCTGCAATTCGATCAGCCCCTCGATGTAAACTGCGCTCGTCGCAATTTTTCGCGCGTTTTCGGTGACTTCCAGTGCAGTATCTGCAAGCGCACAGGGCCGCGTCATGATCCCCTCACCCGCCAGCCGCGCCGCCGCATCTGCAACGCTGATCCGCGCCAGATTGACTCGCACAAACACCGGCGCACGATGCTGCAAGGCCTGCAAGACCGCCGACAGATCAGCCCCCAAAGCGTCACGCAAGTCTTCCATCAGCCAGTCCGGGCAATCAAGGCGTACCGCCTCGGTCATGTCGGGCGCAGGGCGGCGTTCGTCTTCTGTCAGAACCGCAGGCGCATGCCCGACCCCGCAGAACAGATCATCAACCTGCTGCCCGCCCGCCCGCAACCCGCCCAGAATCAGGCCACGCCCCGTTTCCGCCCCACCCAAAGCGGCGAACGACCGCCGACACCGTACCGCGTCAAACACCAGATCGCGCACGGCCTGACGGTCGCCCGACCCCGCATACCGGCTGGCCCGGCCCCAATTCGTCAGGGCCTGCTCCACCGGCGTGCCGCCCAGATAGCGGTCCAGCACCCCGATCGCCGCAGAAAGACGTGCGGCGGGCGTCATATGTTCAGATTCAATATCAGAAAATCACTACAGGCCATTGGAAAGAAACCCATATCCTACATTACACGATAATTCGGGCTTTCCCGCGTGATCTGCACGTCATGCACATGGCTTTCCTTCAATCCGGCCCCCGTGATCCGCACGAAGGTGCACGATGACCGCATTTCGGCAATCGTCCGGTTCCCCGTATACCCCATCGCCGCCCGCAATCCGCCCACCAACTGATGGATGACCGCCGCCGCCGAACCCTTGTAAGGCACCTGTCCTTCGATCCCTTCGGGCACCAGCTTGTCGCTTGCCGCATCTTTCTGGAAATAGCGGTCAGCCGACCCACGTGCCATCGCACCCAAGGATCCCATCCCGCGATACGATTTATACGACCGCCCATTCCACAGGATCATCTCGCCCGGGGATTCGTCCGTGCCTGCAATCGCCGATCCGACCATCGCGCAGGATGCGCCCGCCGCAATCGCCTTGGCAAAATCCCCTGAAAACTTGATCCCCCCGTCCGCGATCACCGGAATATCACCCGCCTCGCCCGCCGCATCCATGATCGCGGTAAGTTGTGGCACGCCCACACCCGCCACGATCCGCGTCGTGCAGATTGACCCCGGGCCAATCCCTACCTTCACCGCATCCGCCCCCGCCGCGATCAACGCCCGCGTCGCCGATGCCGTCGCCACGTTCCCCGCCACCACCTGCACTGCGTTCGACAGCGCCTTGATCCGCTCCACCGCCCGCGCCACTCCTTCACTGTGGCCATGTGCGGTATCGATTACCACCATATCCACCCCCGCCTCGATCAGTGCTTTTGAACGTTCAAACCCCGCATCCCCCACCGTGGTCGCCGCCGCCACCCGCAGACGGCCCAGGTCATCCTTGCAGGCCTGCGGGTTCAGGACCGCCGTTTCCGTATCTTTCAATGTCAGCAGCCCCGTCAGCTTGCCCTTGCCGTCCGTCACCAGCAGCTTTTCGATCCGCCGCGCCTTCATCAGGCTGATCGCCTGATCCCGATCCGCGGGTTCATTCAGAATGGCCAGATTGTCCGATGTCATCATCACCCGCACCGGCGTGCGGTCATCACTTGCAAACCGCATATCGCGGTTGGTCACGATGCCCACAACGCGGCCAGCCTCATCCACCACGGGAAAGCCCGTCACGTTGTATCGTGCCTGCAAAGCCTTGGCGTCCGCCAGCGTCTGATCCGGCGTCAGGGTGATCGGCGCATAGACGATCCCGCTTTCGAACCGCTTCACCCGCCGCACTTCCGCTGCCTGCGCCTGGGCGTCCAGGTTCCGGTGGATCACCCCGATCCCCCCCGCCTGCGCCATTGCAATCGCCATCCGGCCTTCCGTCACCGTATCCATCGCCGAAGACAGCAGGGGAATGTTCATCCGGATCAATTTTGTCACAAAGGTTGACGTATCCGCATCCGACGGCAGCACGTTGCTCGCCGCAGGCACCAAAAGCACGTCATCAAAGGTGAGAGCCTCACGAATTTCCATCATCGCCTCCTAGCGGGGGACAGGGTCGTTTGGCGGTTCCCCTTTTCACGGTTTTTAGGGATCGGCAAGACCCAATTAGCCAAAGCCTGAAATCCACGAAAGGCTTGCCTGAACGGCTTCGCTATGATCACTGAACCCCGGAATACGGAGGGCGGGCTGAATGCGGGTTGCAGTTGTCGAGAATACAAAGATCACCCACCACGGTCAGGTCGGCGTTGCCCTGCACGAGGCCGGGGCCTTGGTCGATCAGTTCCAACCCTTTGCAGGGCAGCCGCTGCCAAGGTCGCCCGGCAATTATGATGCCTTGGTCATCTTCGGCGGCGAACAGACGGCCTTGGACGATGCCACGCATCCGTATCTGCCCGAACTGGCACAGTTGATGCGCGCCTTTTCGGACGCCGACCGCCCCGTCCTTGGCATCTGCCTTGGCGCGCAGATCCTTGCGCGCGCATTCGGGGCCGAAAATCATCTGGGCACCGCCCCGGAATTCGGCTGGCAGAATGTCACCCTGACCGATGAAGGTCTGGATGATCCCCTCCTGCTGGCCGTGTCCGAAACCTTTCCGATTTTTCAATGGCATTCGGATACTTTTTCCTTGCCCGAAGGCGCCGTCCTCCTCGCCACCTCGGAAGGCGCTGCCACGCAGGCGTTTCGCATCGGTCGGGCCACCTATGGCACCCAGTTTCATTTTGAGGCGAACCGCGCCGTCGTGGCGGACTGGACCCGCACCTTTCCCGAAATGACCGAACGTCTGCAGAAAGGCTGGGCCGCATCCCTGCCGGACCGGGCCAAGACTTACGGCGTCAGCGCAGATGAAACCGGCCTTGCCATCGCACGGGCCTGGGTCGGGCTGATCGAATGAGCGCGAACACTTATGATACGGGCCGCCTGAACCTGCCCTTCGTCGGCATCTCCACCTTCGCCAAACGTCCCTACGTGGCGGACTGGTCCACCATTCAGGCCGACGTGGCCGTTATGGGGGCGCCATTTGATTTCGGCACGCAGTTCCGCGCAGGCGCGCGCTTTGGCCCAAGGGCGTTGCGCGAGGCGTCCACCCTGTTCAGCTTCGGCCATGCCGGGGCCTATGACCACGAGGATGATTGCACCTACCTCGGGCCGGATGTAATCATCGTTGACATCGGGGATGCAGATATCGTCCACACCGACACCGAAACCAGCCATGCGAATATCGAGGCAGGCGTCCGCGCGATGCTGAACGCAGGCGCGCTGCCCGTCATCATCGGGGGCGATCATTCGATCAACATCCCCTGCATAAGGGCCTTCGCGGGGCGCGGACCGATCCACATCCTGCAGATTGATGCGCATCTGGACTTTGTCGATGTGCGCCACGGCGTCCGCCATGGCCATGGCAACCCGATGCGCCGGGCCGCCGAACAGGATCATGTGACGGGCATCACCGCCCTAGGCATCCGCAATGTCAGTTCAACCACCAAGGAAGGCTATGATGCCGCCCGCGCGATGGGGGATGATTTTCTATCCGTCCGGCAGGTGCGGCGGCTGGGGCTTGAAGGCACCCTCGCCCGCATTCCGGCCGACGCGGCCTTGTATGTCACCATCGACATTGATGGCTTCTGCCCCTCCATCGCGCCAGGAACCGGCACGCCGTCGCATGGCGGATTTCTGTATTATGAAGTGCTGGAATTGCTGCAGGCCGTGGCGAAACGCCAGCCCATCGTTGGCATCGATCTGGTCGAAGTCGCCCCCGATTATGACCGCGACGGCACGACGGCCATTCTTGCGGCCCAAATTCTGCTGAACTTTCTGGGCTTCATTTTCCAGGCGCGCAGTTTGTCGAAGTAAGCCCGCAAGGGGCTTACTTCTTGGCGTTCTTGGCTTTTTCCTGGGCGTCCACCAGACGCGCAGTCAACGGATTGGTCGCAGCCGTGCCCGCCTTGATCTTTTCCTTCTTCGGCTTTTTCACTTCCTTGTTGGAACGCATCTGACCTTTGGCCATGCTTTGTCCTTTCCGGCTTGGCAGATGCTGACCGACGGGCCAGTCCTGCAAAGAACGCGCCGGATGCGGGGCCGGGTGTCGGTCCCCACGCGCTATCTCTGTACCCCGGATGCGCCTTTTGGCGGGGGGCTGTCAATCCCGCAGCACACCCGGCAGCACCCAGCTGGTCGCACCCAAGGGCACCACCGCCGCCCCTGTTCCCCGCTTGAAATTCGCAAGGCCCAGGTTTGCAGCATCAAGGCAGCCCAGATCGAGCATCCGAACCCCCTGTGCCCTTAGGTCCAGCATCGCCTGCCACAGCATCGGCCCATGCGCAAACACCGCCCGCCCGGCATCCCCCGTCCAACCGTGATGATAGCTCGCCCAATCCCCATGCCGCAGGAACAGCATCCCCGCCTGCATCTGACCGCCCTGCCGCCATTGCCAGACATGCCGCTGATCCACAGGCCAGCCCCGCGCAAATGCCCCCGGCAGGGCATGGTAGCCGCGCACGGCGCGCTGTGCCGCCTCAGCTGCAATCAGCGCCTCCAACGCCTGTGCCCCGCCTTGGCTGATCCGCAGCCCGCGCCGTTCGGCCAGTGACAGATGCCCCCGCCATTTGCCGTCCAGTCCCGCTCGCAGTTCGATGGGATCCGGTGTCAAATCCCAAAGTGCGTGATGCCGCCGCGTGATCAGCGGGATCAGACCGACACCCTGCAATTCCTCGCCCGGGGTCGCGACGGTCAGCCCCGGATGCCGTGCCAGCCCCCGCAAGACCCCGCGTTTGCGCGCCCCATCCAAACCCCTTAACCACACCGGCCCCCGCGCGATCACTCGCAGCCCCCGCCGCTCCATCACCTGCACCATCGCCAGATCGCCTGACGCGTCACGCACCACACACCGCCGCACCCGCGCCCCAAGCGCAGCCATCCCCGCCCCGTAATCCCAGCTTTGCTGCAACGGCCCCGCATCGCCCCCGTGCAGGGCTGCCGTCCAGTCCGTCCGATCCAACTGGTCCCAGATGATTTCCATGCCCCGTTAAGGCATGGGAAACCTTAATACCGCATGAAAACGGGGATGAAGCGCAAACCCCATCCCCCCGAACCCAAATTCACCCTGTGGGTGCCAACCCTGATCGCCCTGTCCCTGTGCGGGGTCTGGATGTTGCTGCGGGTTGTGACCTAACGGTACAGCAGCGACTTGCCCTTGTGGAACACATGCACCTTGTTCGCCGCCGCCGTCAGCGACACCGTCGTGTGCCGCAGATCGGCATGAATCCCCGGCAGCTTCGCCACAACACCTGCTGCATCTCCTTGCTTCTTGAAATACAGCAAGGTCACTTCGCCCAAGGCTTCGGAAATTTCCACCTCGCCTTTGAACGCCCAGTCGTCCGACCCGGTTACCGGCACCAGATCTTCGGGCCGCGCCCCGATATTCACCTTGATGCCCTTGTCCGCCGCATTCGTCGGCACCGTTGATCGCACAGTCCCCCCGTTATCCAGCTTGATCACCGTTTCCGTCCCGGTTTCCGCAACCGTCCCCGGCAACAGGTTCATCGACGGGCTGCCGATGAACTGTGCCACAAATTCGTTCTCCGGGCGTTCATACAGGGTCAGGGGCGATCCCACCTGGCTGATCCCGCCACCGGCCAGCACGACGATCCGCGTGGCCAGCGTCATCGCCTCCACCTGATCATGCGTCACATAGATCATCGTCGAATTCGGCATCGCCTCTTTCAACTGTGCAATCTCGATCCGCGTCGCCACCCGCAGCGCCGCGTCCAGGTTCGACAGCGGTTCGTCGAACAGATACACTTTCGGGTCCCGCACGATTGACCGCCCGATCGCCACCCGCTGCCGCTGCCCGCCCGAAAGCGCCTTTGGCAGGCGGTCCAGATACGGCGTCAGTTGCAGAATGCGCGCTGCCTTGTCTACCGCAGCCTTGATTTCCGCAGGCGGCTTTTTCGCGATTTTCAAGGCAAAGCTCATGTTGTCACGCACTGTCATGTGGGGATAAAGCGCATAGGACTGGAACACCATCGCGATGCCCCGCTGCGCCGGCGGCACATCGTTCATCCGCACACCATCAATGGTGAAATCCCCCCCCGTGATCCGCTCCAGCCCCGCAACCATCCGCAAAAGCGTGGATTTGCCACAGCCCGATGGCCCGACAAACACGATCAGCTCGCCCGTTTTGATGTCAAGGTTGATGTCTTTCAACACCTTGACCTCGCCATAGGCCTTTTCGACATTCTTCATCAGAAGATCAGCCATCGTTTCCTCCCCTATCCTTTTTTGGCCAGTGCGACGCCCCAGGGGCCAAGCGTGATCCGCCCGTTCCTGATCGTCTCGCGCCCCAGTTCCGGTGCAATCTGCGTCCAATGGCCCTGCGGGGCGGTAATGCTCGCCTCCTCCGCCCCCAGATTGAACGCGCAGAAAATCGTCTCGTCCCCTGTGCGGATGAAACTCGCCACGTTACCCGCCGCCGCAATTTCGTCCATCGCGCCAAACCGCAAAGTGCGATGCCCCCTGCGGAACGCCAGCGCCGCGCGGTAGTGGTTCAGCATCGAACCCCCATCCCCATCCTGCGCCGCCACTGACCGCGCCAGATGCGGGGCCGTCACGGGCAACCAAGGCTTGCCATCACTGAACCCGCCCTGTTCATTGTCTGTCACCCAGACCATCGGGGTCCGTGCACCGTCACGCCCTTTGAATTCCGGCCAGAACTGGATGCCATAGGGGTCTTGCAGGTCTTCGAATGCAATCTCTGCCTCCGGCAGCCCCAGCTCTTCGCCTTGATACAGACAAACCGACCCGCGCAGACACATGAGCATCGTCATGTAAGCCTTTGCTGCATCGTCGGAAAGGTGCCAACGCGTGAGATGCCGCACCGTGTCGTGGTTGGAATACGCCCAGCACGGCCATGCATCCGGGGCCGCGCGCGCCATACGCGCAAAAGTGTCGACCAGCGCACCAGCCGTCAGCCGCTTTGGCTGCAGCATCTCGAACGGATAGCACATCTGAACCTTGTCACCACCCGAGGTGTACTCGGCCATGATCTCCAGCCCCCGCTGGGCATCGCCCACTTCGCCCACTGCGGCCGCCCCGTAAGGCTCCAGCACAGCGCGGAATTTGCGAAGAAATTCAAGATTTTCCGGCTGGTTCTTTGAAAACAGATGCAACTGATGGTTATAAGGGTTAACTGACGGCGCGATGGAGTCATTGCGCAATTCGGGCGGAAGCGATGGATTGTCGCGAAGATACTTGTCGGCAAAGTAAAAGTTGATCGTGTCCAGACGGAACCCATCCACCCCCCGCGTCAACCAGAACCGCGCCACATCCAGTAATGCGTCCTGCACAGCGGGTTCATGAAGATTAAGGTCAGGCTGGCTGGTCAGAAAGTTGTGCAGAAAATATTGCCCACGCCCGCCATGCCATTCCCAGGCCGACCCACCGAACACCGAAAGCCAGTTGTTGGGCGGCGTGCCGTCCGGTTTCGGGTCCGCCCAGACAAACCAGTTGGCCCGCGCATTTATCTTGTTCCGGCGCGATTCTACAAACCACGGGTGCTGATCCGACGTATGCGACAGCACCAGATCAATCATCACCCGCAGGCCCAAGTCATGCGCCCGCGCCACCACAGCGTCGAAATCCGCAAGGCTGCCGAACATCGGATCGACATCGCAATAATTGCTGACATCATACCCGAAATCCTTCATCGGGCTGGTAAAGAACGGGCTGATCCAGATCGCATCTGCCCCCAGCCCCGCGATATGGTCCAGCCTAGTCGCGATCCCGCCCAGATCGCCGACCCCGTCGCCATTGCTGTCCTGATAGCTGCGGGGGTAAATCTGATAGATCACCGCCCCACGCCACCAGTCTGCGTCTTGCGCCAAAACAGTTCCTGAAAGTTTCGCCATATCCGTCACTTGACCGACCCTGCCAACAGGCCCCGGACCAGATAGCGTTGCAGCACAAAGAACACCGTCAGCGGCACCGCGATAGAGATGAAGGCGGATGACGACAGAATCTCCCAATCACCACCGCGCGACCCCATCAGGTTCACAAGGCTTCCGGTCAGCACCAACTGGTCATCCCCGGTGCCCAGGAACACGAGAGCGACCAGCAGGTCATTCCAAGTCCACAGGAACTGAAAGATGGCGAACGACGCGAGGGCGGGAAACGACAGCGGCAGGATGATCTTGGTAAAGATCTGGAAATCTGTGGCCCCGTCGACCTTGGCATTCTCGATAATGTCGCGCGGCAAACCCACCATATAGTTGCGCAGCAGATAGATGGCCAGCGGCAGACCGAACCCGGTATGGGCCAGCCAGATGCCCAGATACCCCTTCCCGATGCCAATGGTGTTGTGGAACTGCAAAAGTGGAATAAGCGCCAGTTGCAGTGGCACCACCAGAAGCCCCACGATGCCTGCCACCAGCAGCGCGCGCCCCGGAAAATCCATCCAAGCCAGTGCATAGGCCGCAAAGGCCGCGATCAGGATCGGGATGATCGTCGCCGGTATCGCCACCGTCATCGTGTTCAGAAACGCCTGCCCTACCGATTGCCCCGCCTCTGGCGTCACCAGCACGTTGCGATAGTTGTTCAGCGTGAACTCCGGCGGTGTCGTCGCCGTGCTGAACACGCGCGGCAGGCGCAGATCGGCCATGCTGGACGATGACGAAAGCACGTAACTGCCATCCGGCTGCACGGCCAGCGTCTGTCCACCTTCCAGCGTTGCCACCTCTCCCGCTGCATAGGCGTTCGGTTCCTTGGAACTGGTTCCCCACTTGCTCACAGTGCTGCTCGCATTCTCAAACAGACGCCCTTCGATCACAAACGCCCCGTCCTTCTGCACCTCTTCCCCGCCGATCCGGATCGCGGGCAACTGCTGTTCCTGCGTCATCACCGCCCGCCACCAGCCCGAGGTTGAAATCTGATCCCCCGTCCGGAAGGATGAGACGAGCAACCCAAACGTTGGCAGCACCCAAAGGGCCACCAGAAAGACGACCGAGATGTGCACGGCCCAGGTAAGTGAGGATTTCTTGCCTACGATATTGTCCATGGTTTTTCCCTCACCGCATCTCTTTGCGCGCGTTGTAGACGTTCCAGATCAGGATCGGCAAAACCAGCAGCATGATGATCATCGCACTCGCCGACCCCACGCCCCAGTCATTCGCGCGAAACAGCTTGTCGAACATGTAGTTCGCCAGCACCTGGGTTTCCCACTGCCCGTTCGTCATCGCCAGAACAATGTCGAACACCTTCAACACGGTGATCGTGATCGTGGTCCAGACAACAACAATCGTCCCCATGATCTGCGGCACCTTGATCTTGAAGAACACCTGAAACGGGTTCGCCCCATCCAGAATCGCCGCCTCGATCGTATCCTCAGGCACGCCACGCAGCGCGCCCGAAATGATCACCATGGCAAACCCCGTCTGAATCCAGACCAGCACGATCATCAGGAAAAAGTTGTTCCAGAATGGCGTCGTCAGCCAGGTTTGTTCCTTGCCATAGGGCAGATCAGCCCCGAAGATCGCAAAGACCCAGGTGGCAAGCACGTAAACAAGCCAGACACCGATGGCGATGGCGATGACGCGGGCCAGTTTTATCCCGACGGACCCGCCACCGCCCTGCAGCACCGGTCGGCCAAGACTGACCAGCGCCCACAGGATGGCAGCACCGATCCCCGCAACTGTGATCGCAGGCAGGATTTTCACCACCAGAACAGACCAGAACCCACCCCCAAGATGCAGCCAGACCGCGATCAGAAGGCCGATCTGCGCCTGATCAATCGGGCGTGTGTCATAAATCAGTTTCCAGATCACGGATGCGCCCACGAACGAAATCGCCATTGGCATGAAAATCATGGCTTTCGCGATATTGCCCCACCAGATCCGATCAGTAAGCTGGGCTGCCAGCACACCAAAGGCGGTCGACATCGCAGGCACAACGATCAGCCACAACATGTTGTTTTTCATCGATTCCCAGAATTTGTCTTCACCAAACATCTGGGTATAGTTGGCGAAGCCAACGAATGTGCGCGTGTTGCCCGGCGCGTCTTGCGTGAACGACAGCCACAGCGTCGCAAACACCGGATAGGTCAGATAAAGCCCCAGCAGGACCAGCGCGGGAAACAGGAACAGCCATGGCCGGATCATGTTGGCGCGCGTGATGTTGCGCCCCGCATTCGGCCCTTTGACCGGGAATAGGACCTTGTCCAAGAACATGTTGGAAAAATAAAAATAACAGATGCAGCCGCCGACGCCGATGACGATGGTCAGCAATGCTTGAACTGCTGGATTCATTTGCCCCTCCCAAGACCCGAACCGGAAATTTCAGGCAGGCGCGGAATGTTTCCGCGCCTGCCCGATCAGCAGTGCCTTACTTCGGCCAACCGGACTCGATCGTGTCAGCGACTTCCTGCGCCGTTTTTCCCCCAACATAGTCCACCATGCCGGTCCAGAAGGTGCCAGCACCCACCGCAGGGTTCATCAGGTCCGACCCGTCAAAGCGGAAGGTCGTCGCATTCAGCAGGATTTCACCCTGCTTTTTCGCTGCAGCACTGCCGTAAAGTTCGACATTGGCCGACTTGAATGGCGTCAGAAAGCCTGACTGCGCCATCCACACTTCATGGGCAATCGGGGTTTTCAGCCATTCGATGAAGGCGCGCGCACCTTCACCATCCTTGGTGATGAAGGCCAGTGTGCCAGCACCCAGAACCGGTTTGCCCAGATCCTTGCTGGCATAGGCCGGCATGTAGAAGAAGTCTGCATCCGTCCCCAGCACTGTGCCTTCTGGGAAGAAGGACGGAATGAACGACGCCTGGTGATGCATGTAGCATTGCGGCGGCGATGAAAAGAGTCCCTTCGGGCTGTCGCGGAAGTCTGTCGACGCAACCGCACCGGCACCGCCCGCCACATACTTGTCGTTCTTCGCAAAATAGCCGAATTCGTCAATCGCGGCCACAACTTCGGGCGCATTGAACGGGATCTCGTGCTTGTACCATTTGTCATAAGTCTCGGGCGACTGCGTGCGCAGCATCATATCCTCGACCCAGTCGGTCGCAGGCCAGCCCGTAGCACCGCCTGACCCCAGACCGATGCACCATGGCGTACCACCGTCTGCGACGATCTTGTCGGTCAGCGCCTTCAGATCTTCCATGGTTTCAGGCACCGTGTAACCGGCATCTGCAAAGTTGTCGGGCGAGTACCAGACCAGCGATTTTACGTCGATCTTGTAGGGGAACGCATACAGCGCCGCCGCACCATCAGCCCCATTGTATGTTCCGAGGCCGACCCAGCTTGCGCCAGCGGCATAGTTTTCGGTCAGCCAGGTTTCGGTTTCCGCCCCCAAAGGCGTGATCAGGCCCTTGGACGCAAGGTCACCGATAATGCCGGGTTGCGGCAAGACGGCGATGTCCGGCGGGCTGCCAGCTTGGGTGTCGATGACGATCTGCTGTTCATAATTTTCGGACGACGAGTAATTCACCGCAACGCCCGAGGCGGCCGTGAAATAGGCCAGCATGGATTCAACCAATGCCTGGTCTTCGCCGCGCCAAGGCCCGAACATGTTGATCGACTGGCCCTCAAGGTTATACGCCTCGTCGAATGCCTTATAGCTGTCCCAGTTGAAGGCACCCTCGCCCACTGGGAATTTCAGGTCTTGGGCACCAGCGGTGCCCGCAAAAAGCGCAAGTGCCGCAGCACCCGCGAAAAGTCTGGATTTCATTGTATCCTCCCGGTTTTCCCCGCCCTCTGACGGGGCCACTGCCAATAGCGTTCAGAATCAATTCCAAACCGCTTTGGATGACGTATCATTTGCGCATCGCCCGGCACCTGTCAATCATCGCGGATGGTATTCTTTGCAAACTGCCCGTTTCAAGGGCATCATGTCTTTCTAAAACGTTTACGCACCTACAGCTTTCGCTTTGACCCCAACGGGGCGTCTGGTTAAAGATAAGGCAATTGAAACCGTTTTGGGCGACTTTCTGCGTGCTTTTCCGATGAATCTCAAAGAACTGGCCACCAAACTCGGGCTGTCGCCGACCACTGTGTCGCGCGCTTTGAACGGCTATCCGGAGGTCAACGAAGCGACCCGTGAACGCGTCGTCGCCGCCGCCAAGCGCTATAACTACAGTCCGAACACCCGGGCCATCCGTCTGGCCACGGGCCGCGCGCTGGCCGTGGGGCATGTCATCCCCATCGCGTCCCAGCACGAAATCGTGAATCCGATCTTTGCTGATTTCATCGCCGGCGCGGGCGAGGTGTATTCGCGCAATGGATACGACATGCTGCTGTCCGTCGTTTCGGACGAAGATGAAGAACGCACTTACCGCGAACTGTCATCGCGCGGTGCCGTGGACGGGGTTATCGTGCACGGCCCCCGGATGCAGGACCGCCGCGTGCCGTTGCTGCACGAAATCGGGATTCCTTTTGTGGTGCATGGCCGCGCCAGCGGCACCACCAGCGCCTATTCCTGGCTGGACGTGAACAACCGCCGTGCCTTTCAGCGCGCGACCGAATTTCTGATTGACCTCGGGCACCGCCGTATCGCGCTGATCAACGGGCTGGAATTCATGGATTTCGCCATGCGTCGCCGGGCGGGGTTCACGGATGCCATGATCGCCCATGGTTTGCATCCTGACCCCGAACTGATGTTTTCCGAAGAGATGACTGAAGTGGCGGGCTATCACGCGGCTTGCCGGATGCTGGACCTGCCGCAGGCCCCGACCGCGTTTCTGGTATCATCGATGATTTCCGGCATGGGTGTGCGGCGTGCCGTGGAACGCGCCGGGCTGACCTTGGGCCGCGAAGTGTCGATCATCATCCATGATGACGAACTCAGCTATCTGCGCAACGGCGATGATGTGCCGATATTCACCGCGACCCGGTCGTCGGTGCGCGAGGCAGGGCGCTTGACCGCCGAAATGCTGCTCGACCTGATTGCCAATCCGAATTCCCCCCCACGGGAACGCCTGCTTGAGGCGGAACTGATCATCGGCCAGTCCACCGGGCCGGCCCCGCGCGAGGCTTGAGATGACCCTGACCCGCTACAGCTTTCCCGATGGCTTCCTGTTCGGGGCCGCCACCGCCGCCTATCAGATCGAAGGCTCGGATTTCGGTGGCTGCGGCCCCTGCCATTGGGACACATTCGCCGCCACCCCCGGAAATGTCCGCAATGCAGAAGGCGGCGGCATCGCCTGCGATCATTACCACCGCTGGGAATCCGACCTTGACCTGCTGAAATCGGCACATATGGACGCCTACCGCTTTTCCACCAGCTGGGCGCGGGTCATGCCCGACGGGCGAACGCCGAACCCGGAGGGACTGGATTATTACGACCGCCTGGTCGACGGCATGCTGGCGCGGGGCCTGAAACCGTTCCAGACTCTCTATCATTGGGAAATGCCCTCAGCGCTTGCTGACAAAGGCGGCTGGACCAACCGCGATGTCGCCCATTGGTTCGCGGATTTCGCTGAATGTATCACGCGGCGCATCGGCGACCGGGTGGCAACGGTGGCAACGATCAACGAGCCGTGGTGCGTGGC
>JANMDH010000477.1:0-3887 GCA_031376195.1 Gemmobacter sp.
TTCCACATGAACGCTTGCAAACCGCCGCCCCGACCGGTTCACCCGCGCCCGCGCATAGGCGTCGCGCGGCAGGCCTGACCGCAAATAATCCACCGTGAAATCAATCGTGCGCGGCAGCCGCAGGCTGGCCGGTGTCCGCCCCGCCTCCATCTCTTCCCAGATCAGGCTCCAGGACAGTTCCACGATCGCCGTCACTTCCAGAAACGCTGCAATCGCCCCCCCGTGCAGCGCCGGAATGGTCGGGTTTCCGATCAGGTGGTCGGCATACGGCAGGATCGCCGTCAGTTCATCCCCCCGACGATCAAACTGTATCCCCAGAAACCCTATATAGGGCACGCCCTCCACCAACTGCCGCAAGGCGGCATCCCGCCGCCCCTTGATCACGCCGACTGCTTCCGGTGCCGGGCGCCTCATCCTGCCCGCTCCACCGTCCAGGTTGCCGTCGCGGTTGCCACCGGGCGGCTGTCATCATCATCAAAGGCCGTCGCTCGCACAAAGGCCACGTTCCGCGTCATGTGATAGCAGGTCGCCCGTGCCACGATCCGTTGCCCCGGTGTTGCCGAACGCATGTAATCCATCCGCAAATCTATCGTCGCTGTGCTGACAGGCGCATCCGGATGCGCCAGAACCGCTGCCCCGCAGGCCGAATCCATCAGGGCCGACACCGCCCCACCATGGATCACCCCCGTCACCGGATCACCCACAAAGCGCGGATCATAGGCCATCGACAGCGTCGCCTCGCCCGCCCCAAAGGCGTCCAGCTGCATCCCCAGCGCCTGCGAATGCGGCAATGCGGTCAGAAAGGTCGCCGCGCGGGCAATCAGGATCGGGTCGGTCATGTCATACCTCGCTCCCCCCCATCATCCGAATACACGCGCCCGCCGCAAGGGGCATTGCACCATGTTGCGCAAAACGGCAGTTCGGCGTTAAACTGCCCTATGGGGGGACCGCCATGAACAATGATCGTCTGTCCTTCAAGGAAATGTGTGCCCGTTTTGACGTCACGCCGCGCACCCTGCGCCATTATGAACAGATCGAGCTGCTGTTCCCCGAACGTATTGGCCGGTCCCGTTTCTATGGCCCGCGCGACATTGCCCGGATGACCCTGATCCTGCGCGGTCGCCGCTTTGGATTCACCCTGGAAGAGCTGCGCCAATGGCTTTTGATGTATCAGGAACAAGGCAGCCGTGTTCAGCTACAGACCTTTGTCGCCACTGCGGACGAACGCATTTCCCAGATGATCGACAAATCGAAAGCCTTGGAAATCGATATCCGCGACCTGCGCAACCTGCGCGATCAGGCAAAGAACGACCTTGCCAAACTGCCTGGTTGACCGTTGCCAGATTCCGCCGCGCAATAAAATTTCGTCTGAATTACCGTAAGGGAAGCGTCCTTTCTATCCTCATGTCGTGACGTGACGTCATTTTCATTATCTGAACTGCCGGGTCTGGAATGGGGCAGACCGAACGGTCATTTGCCGTTCAACCAGACACAATAGACGAAAGAACGACCATGACCGCGATGCCTGCTTTCAACGACAGTCTGACCATCCGTCAGATGTGTGATCACTTTGATGTCACCCCCCGCACCCTGCGCTTTTATGAGGCGAAGGAGCTGCTTTTCCCGATCCGTGCAGGCACCCGCCGCCTGTTCACCCGTCGCGACAGGGCACGGATGAAGCTGATCACGCGCTTCAAAATCTTTGGGTTCAGCCTCGAAGACATCCGTCGGATTCTGGATGTGTATGACCGCACCCGCGACGAAAAGGCCCAGATGCGCGCAGCCCTTGTGGTCGCCGTGCAACGCCTGTCCGATATGGAAAGCGAACATGCCGATCTGCAGATGCGGATCACTGAATTGCGCCGCGAAATCACCCGGGGCGAGGAAATGCTTCAAGACAGCCGTGAGGATACCCCCGCGCTGATGCACGGCTAAGCCGGTCTTTCTGCCCAAGCATCCAGAATCCCCAAAAGTTTTCGCATGCCCCGGAACAAAGCCCGGGACAGATAACGAAGGCTTGAACACAATCGTACAACCTAAGCACGATTTTTCTTTCGTTTACGTAATCAACGGCTGTAACCTGAACCTGTAAAGGGTGATGACCATGTACGCAAAAATCCAACGCGAGTTTTACCGCAAAAGCGCCTTGCTGATGTTGGGCCGCCATGCCGAAATGGCCACCGGTTACCGCTTTCCCCTGTCGATCCGGCTTGAGGGGAACTTGGTGGTTCTGCACGACTCAGCCCAGTTGGTTCTGCTTCTGCAGGGGTTGCACCGTGCCCTTGTGCGACGGGGGGTGGTGCAGGTCCAATCGGATATTCTGGCGGTCGAACTGCCGCGCGAAGGGCGCTTTCGCGTCTGGATCAAGTGGGAAGAGATCGGCCCCACCCGACAGGATTACCGCAGCTCCGATGCGATCTACTCTGGTCAGATCACGCAGAAGGGTTTTATGATCGACAGCGTGAATTACACCCGGCTCAGCATGCCTGAATTGCGCGAAATTTTCGCGCCCTCCGCCCTTTCGGCTTAAATCCGGGGGCATCCGTCAGGCAGGCTGGGGCGAATTTTCAGGACGCATATATGCCGATCATTGATCAATCCAATCTGCCTGTCCGAACCGGCTCGATCTATCCCGAACCCTATGCCGCCATGGTGGCGGGCCGCTCCTCCATCCGGCTCGGCGATGCGGGCGGGCTGACGCAATTCGGTGCGAACCTTGTCACCCTGCAACCCGGTGCCCTGTCCAGCCTGCGGCACTGGCACCTAAATGAGGATGAATTTGTGATGGTCACCGAAGGGGAATGCACCCTTGTCCAGAACGCAGGCCCGACGGTCATGCAAACGGGCGATTGCGCGGCCTTTCCCGCAGGTGACCCCGACGGGCACCACTTCATCAATCACACTGACCAGATTGCACGGTTCCTCGTGATCGGCACAAGGGCCAAAACTGAAGTCGCCACCTATTCCGATGTCGATTTCCGCGTCGAACAAGGTGGTGGCACGAACACCTTCACCTACCGGAACGGCACGCCTTGGGCCGGTCCGAGATGAGTTTGCGAACACGACAAGGCGGCGTCCCAACCACGATCACCATTCCAGACGGCTTGGTCGCGGATCGCGACGGCAAACGCCGAAGGGGCCGGAAAACCTTCGGCCAACGCCAGCAGGTCACCCGGTGGCGCAATGTCTGAAGACCAAAAGCAACCAAGGCGCGAAATACGTCGTGTTCCTTTCTCGCTTTACGCGAGATTTCATCTATCGTTCGAACCGCGACCACGCCGCCACCAAAGACGGAAACATGCGCAGTTGCGCCCACGCCGATGGACCCCCATGCAAATAGGACTTGTGGAATGAACACTGTCGGATTGCTGCAATCGACCTTGGATGATCTGTCAAAGGCCGTGTGTACCGATGACTTTGCGCTCTATGAAAAACATGTGCTGTTGCCCTTCAACCTAGTCACGGACAGGGCAAATCTTTACGTCACGACCCTGCAAGATCTTGAAGAAGGCTTTGATGCCTTTGTTTGCGGTCTTCAGGCCAAAGGGGCGACCAGCATGATCCGCCTTGTCGAAACCGCGCATTTCACGGCAAGGGGCGATATTCATGGTACCTATGTCACCCACCTGATGGGTGGCGGCTTGCCGGTTGCGCCCCCGTTCCGGTCCGAAGTTACGCTGCGCAACGTGGACGGCATCTGGAAAGCGTGCACCATCTCCAACTCAACGCATAATGCCTGTTGGCCGATCATGTTCCCACAGATTGAAGATCTCTCAAGCCATTTTTCGGCAGAGTAACCCTACCCGTCAAACCCATATCCGAACTGTGCGATATCCTCGGCACACAACCGTGCCAACAGCGCCGCATCCGCCTCCGAATAATATCCC
>JANMDH010000527.1:0-2230 GCA_031376195.1 Gemmobacter sp.
TTCATGACCTGCACGGAGGAAAACTGGCCCCGCGACCTCGGCTTGGAAATGAACCGCTGGCAGGTGGAGAAGGGGTCGATCACCCACTCCGAATCCTGACTGCCGGTCAGGCCGATCATGCGGGGATGCATGTTGTCGGTATAATCCGCCATGACTTCGGGAGTGTCGCGCACAGGATCGATGGTGATGAAAACCGGCTGAACATCAAGGCCCCGTTCTTCCAGAATATCCGCGACTTCGGCGTTGCGGGCGTTGTCCAATGGACAGACATCAGGGCAAAAGGTGTAACCAAAGTAGACGAGCGAGGGTTTGGTCAGAACCTGTTTGTCCGTCACCGTGGCCCCGGCTTCATCTACAAGAGTGAACGGCCCGCCAATTGCGCCGCCGGCCACCTGGCCACCCCGGCAATCGGCAAAGGGATCTTCGGACTTATTTGACAAGACAAACCATGCGCTGCCGGCCAAAATTGCAATAATGGACAGGGCTGCCAACCCGGCTGTCGCTTTGGTCATATCCGCCCCCCTGAGTGCATCGCAACACAAGCCATTGATCCGCCAGAACGGGGCGCTAGACAAGGGGGGAGTGGTCAACACAAAAGGGTTGAAGGTCGCATGTTTTCGTCCGGGGCTGCACTGATGCCGATGGGAGGACGGACCGACTGGGTTCGTTTGCGGACGCTGACGTTGTTGCGCTGGATGGCGATTGGCGGGCAGTTGGCGGCGGTCATCGTCGCAAGTTTTGTCTACGGCATGCAGTTGCCCATGGGATGGTGTCTGTTGGTCATCGGCGCATCGGTGATGGCGAACCTGATTTCCATTTTTGTCTTTCCGGAAAACAAGCGTTTGTCAGAACGGCAATCCCTTTGGATGCTGATGTTCGACATGGGGCAACTGTCGACCCTGATTTTTCTGACAGGTGGGCTGACCAACCCGTTTGGACTACTGATCCTTGCCCCTGTGACGATTTCGGCCAGCGCGTTGTCATTGCGGACCACTGTCTGGGTGGGGGGTGCAGCGATCTGCATGATCAGCCTGAATGCAGTGGTAAGCCTGCCCTTGCGTGAAGCTGACGGGGCGGTCGTGACAGTGCCCGGCCTGTTCGCCTTTGGCTTCTGGTTGGCGATCGTGATCGGAATTCTGTTTCTGGCGCTGTATTCGCGGCGGGTGGCGACCGAAATCCGTCTGATGTCAGACGCGCTGCTGGCGACCCAGATGGCGCTGGCGCGGGAACAAAAGCTGACGGATCTGGGGGGGGTGGTGGCCGCCGCAGCACATGAATTAGGAACGCCGCTTGCGACGATCAAACTGACAAGTTCGGAATTGATTGATGAATTGGAAGAATGGCCGGAGTTGCAGCAGGACGCAAAGCTGATCCGGGATCAGGCCAATCGCTGCCGGGATATTCTGCGTTCCATGGGGCAGGCGGGCAAGGATGACCGGCAGTTGCATCAGGCGCCGTTGGGGGCAGTTCTGCACGAGGCGGCCGAACCGCATGCAAGACGCGGTCGGGCCCTGGTTTTTCATACGGGTCCGGGGCCGCGTGGCGGCGTACAGGAGCCCAACATCAGGCGATCCCCTGAAGTGGTGCACGGTTTGCGCAATCTGGTGCAGAACGCAGTGGATTTCGCGCGCAGCACCGTATGGATCGAAGGGGAATGGACAGATCGGCATGTTTTGATCCGGATTGTGGATGACGGGGACGGGTATCCGCCCGCCTTACTGGGGCGGATCGGCGATCCCTTTGTGCGCCAACGCCGGGCTGACGATGATGGACCGCGCAAAGGCTATGAAGGCATGGGGTTAGGCCTGTTCATCGCCAAGACGCTGCTGGAACGGTCGGGCGCAGTGCTAAGTTTTTCCAACGGCGCAGAGGCGGAGGTGATCGATGAAAATGGCCCGACGGTCAGCCGCAGCGGCGCAATCGTCGAGGCGGTCTGGCCACTTGACCGCCTGATCGTTCCCCGTGATCAACCTTTGGGCGAAAACCGGATCATCCAACGTTAAAACAATCTGGCGCAGCGAGATCGTTTGAAGGGATTCATTCTCAGTTGTCTTTGGCAACTCGGGGATTAATCTATTGTTAAGAACAAGCCCTTTAAGTTGTTAAGTGCGGCGTTCGGCGAGGTTGGGGGTGGCATGGCGTTTGAATGGGTCTTGGCCGACGGAATGGCCCTTGCCGCTGTTCTGGAAGAATTGGGCGGCGTATACAACCTGGCAGCCCTACAGCCCGG
>JANMDH010000557.1:0-4849 GCA_031376195.1 Gemmobacter sp.
GTTCCAGTTCCTTGAACAATTCGCCCACGCCCTTGTCGTCGGGGTCTTTCACCGCTGCGCCAAAGCCCATCGCACTGCCTTTGTTGCGCTGTGCTATGATCTTTTCCAGCCCCGAAAACGCCCCGCCGCAGATGAACAGGATGTTCGTCGTATCCACCTGCAGGAATTCTTGCTGCGGATGTTTACGCCCGCCCTGCGGCGGCACGGAAGCAACCGTGCCTTCCATGATCTTCAGAAGCGCCTGCTGCACGCCTTCACCCGACACGTCCCGCGTGATGCTGGGATTGTCCGACTTGCGCGTGATCTTGTCCACTTCGTCGATATAGACGATCCCGCGTTGCGCGCGTTCCACGTTGTATTCCGACGCCTGCAACAGTTTCAGGATGATGTTTTCCACATCTTCCCCGACATAGCCTGCCTCGGTCAGCGTTGTCGCATCCGCCATCGTGAACGGCACATCCAGAATCCGCGCCAGCGTCTGCGCCAGCAAGGTTTTGCCACAGCCCGTCGGGCCGATCAGCAGGATGTTCGACTTTGACAGTTCGATATCGGATTTCGACGAATGGTTCAGCCGTTTGTAATGGTTGTGCACCGCCACCGAAAGAACCCGTTTCGCATGCATCTGGCCGATCACGTAATCGTCCAGCACTTTGCAGATGTCACGCGGGGTTGGCACGCCGTCGCTGGATTTCAGCCCCGTTGTCTTGGTTTCCTCGCGGATGATGTCCATGCAGAGTTCGACGCATTCGTCACAGATGAACACGGTTGGCCCCGCGATCAGCTTGCGCACCTCGTGCTGGCTTTTGCCGCAAAAGGAACAATAAAGCGTATTTTTGCTGTCGCTGCCCGTATTCGTTGCCATCGCTGTCCTCTGCCTTGCGCCGCGGAGGCGTACCTTCCCCTTGAGTCTAGGCCAAGGTCCGCGCCTTCACAATGTCAAATCGCCCGCTGGTATCCGGGCGTCTGCGTCACTTCGCCGTGTCGTCAACCTTGCCGCGGCTTTCCAGAATCTCGTCGATCAGCCCCCAGGATTTTGCCTCTTCGGCGGACATGAAATTGTCACGCTCAAGCCCCGCCTCGACCTTGTCGTATTCGTTACCGGTGTGTTTTACGTAAATTTCGTTCAGGCGGCGCTTGAGTTTTTCGGTTTCGCGCGCGTGGATCAGGATATCCGTGGCCTGCCCCTGATAACCGCCCGATGGCTGATGCACCATCACCCGGCTGTTCGGCAGGCTGAACCGCATGCCTTTTTCGCCCGCCGTCAGCAGCAGACTGCCCATCGACGCCGCTTGCCCGATCACCAGTGTCGAAATCTTTGGGCGGATATACTGCATCGTGTCATAGATCGACAGGCCGCTGGTCACGACACCACCCGGGCTGTTGATATACATGCTGATTTCCTTGGACGGATTTTCCGCCTCAAGGAACAAAAGCTGGGCGCAGATCACTGTCGCCATCTCGTCATGCACCGGGCCGGAGACGAAAATGATCCGCTCCTTCAGAAGCCGGGAAAAGATGTCGTACCGGATCGACCCACGCGAATTGGTTTCTTCAACCGTGGGGATGATGAAATTGTAAAGCTGCGCTACTGGGTCTTGCATGGCACCTGCCCCTTGTCCGGTGGAAGAACTATCGCCTGTATCGTTGTCAGAGTCTTAGTGTCGCGCGCCGGGGGCTGCAAGGGCAGGTGAAAAATGATCGCAGGGTTGATGGGGCGGTTTGGCGGATTACGTCACGCCATCTGATGGGATGACACATGACCGAACCTGTTTTTCGCGCGACCCGTGCGGCGGCGCTGGCCCGACTTGCCGCCTTTGCGCCACAGGCCGGGCGGGCCTATGCCGATCTGCGCAACCATGATCTGCCGGGGCATCCGCATGTTTCCGTGCTGTCGCCCTATATCCGGCACCGCCTAATTCTGGAGTCCGAAGTGCTGGCGGCGGTGGCGGATCAGGGTGCCGGGGCCGACAAGTTCAGGGCCGAGGTTTATTGGCGCACCTATTGGAAAGGTTGGCTGGAACTGCGGCCCGGCATCTGGTCTGCCTACAAGCAAGGCGTTCATGCGGCCCTTAACCGGGTGCAGACCTCGTCCGGGCTGCGCGCGGGGTGGGAGGCCGCCTGCAAGGGCGAGACGGGGATTGAAGGGTTCGACCATTGGGCGCGGGAACTGGCCGCGACGGGGTATCTGCATAATCACGCGCGGATGTGGTTCGCCTCGATCTGGATTTTCACGCTGCGCCTGCCGTGGGAACTGGGCGCGGATTTCTTTCTGCGGCATCTGATCGACGGCGATCCCGCCAGCAACACGCTGTCATGGCGGTGGGTCGGGGGTCTGCACACACCGGGCAAGACATATCTGGCCACGGCATCGAACATAGCGAAATTCACCGACGGGCGTTTTCACCCCCAGGGTCTGGCCACGCGGGCGGATGCGCTGCCGATGCAGCCCCTGCCCGCGCCATCGCCGCCGCCTGTGGGGGACTTGGCCGATTTGACCGCCCCGACGGCATTCCTTTTGCATGACGACGATCTGCACCCGGATTTTCTTTTGGCATTCGGGCTGAAGCCTGTGGCAACTGCCTTTCTGACAGCCACCAAGGGCCGCAGTCCGCTGAGCCCCGATCCGAAGATCGATGCCTTCACGCGCGCCGCCATGGCGGATGTTCCGCTGCGGCATGGCGAAAATCTGGGCGTCGTGGCGGCCCCGATGGACGATATTGCGGCGCTATCGGAATGGGCGGCCGCCACCGGGGCGGACCAGATAGTGACGCCCTACGCCCCCGTCGGCATGGTAGCCAGCGCGCTGGGGAAACTTGACGCTGCGTTGGCGCGCCAAAACCAGACGCTGGTGCGCGTGCTGCGCCCCTATGATGCCGATCTTTGGCCTGCCGCCACCCATGGGTTTTTCCGCTTTCGCGAAACAGCGATGGGCTAGTCCCGGAAGACCCGCCGCGCCAGAATGACCCGCGCGAGGGCGGTCACAAAACACAAGGCCCCGAACAGCCATGCGAGCGGCGCAAACCAGTCTGGAACGAACACCAAAAGGCCGAAAAAGATGATGGTTTCCGTCCCTTCCAGCAGGCCCGCCGTGTAATACAGCGACTTTTCCCCCCGGTTGCGGGTTTCCATCCCCGCCTTTTCCGCAAGCACCGCGTAGCCCAGAAAACTTGCCCCGTTCACATAGAACGACAACAGCAGGAACGCCCCCGCCGCCCCGTTTGCCGCCACGTCCCGCAAAACGAAGCCAAAGGGCACTGCGCCGTAAAACAGAAAATCGCAGGTGAGGTCCAGATAGCCGCCGAAATTCGTCTTTCCCGATACGCGCGCAACCGCGCCGTCCAACCCGTCAGCAATCCGCCCGATCAGCAAGGGCACCAGTACGATCCAGCCCGACCAGCCAAACGCAATCATCCCCGCCGCAGCAAGCCCGAACCCAAGACCGATCAGCGTTACCGTATCCGCCCCGACGCCCCACCCCGCGAGCCCCACCCCCGCCCGGTTGACCGAAGGGTCGATCAGCCGCCGCATCCGACCGTCGAGCATATTGTTTCCCACTTTCCGTAAAATCGCCGCATTCTGGCCCCTTTGGTGGCCGATCTTTGCCGGCAGAGCAAGGCGGCACCCGCCGCCGATGGATCACGGCTTGACCCGTTCGCGCAGGGCGGTCAGTCCGGATTGGACGACACGACACTGGCAGACCCCGAACCACACAACAAAGCGGTATCAGATGACCCGGATTTCCAGACGCGCCACCCTCGTTCTGACCCTTGCCTCAGGCCTTGTGCTGTCTGCCTGTGTGGTGCCCGTTCCGATCCCGATTGAAACACCCACGCGCAGTTTTGTCGTCGGATACAAGTACCCCGATCAGGCCAAACCCACGGCCGCCCCCGCAGCCTCGCGCTGCGCCGCACCCGCCCGTGCGGGCGCGATGGCCGGGGCGGTGATCGCGCAGGTCAACGCCCAACGCAAAGCCAAGGGGCTGGGGGGGCTGCGCGCATCCCCCAAACTGATGAAGGCCGCCCAGGCCCATGCCTGCGACAATGCCGCGCGCGGCGGTTACAGCCATGTCGGGTCTGACGGATCCGACCTTTCGACGCGGCTTCGCCGCACCGGATACAAGATCCGCGTCGCGGCCGAAAACACGGGCCTCGGGTTTGACGATCCCGCCCGGCTTGTCGCTTTCTGGATGAAGTCCCCCGGCCACCGTGCCAACATTCTGAATCCCCGTGTCACCGACGTCGGCGTCGGCCTCGCCGACGGTTCGCGCCCGTCCTGGGTGCTCAATTTGGCGACGGGGCGGTAGGGGGCCTTACCGCGCCAGCACCAGTTCCGCCTTCAGCCCGCCCAAAGCCGCGCTTTCGCCCAACCGCAAGGCCCCCCCGTGGCTTCGCGCGATATCCGCGGCGATCGACAGGCCAAGGCCGACCCCGCCCCCCTTGTTCGGGTCGCGCGCTGTGTCCAGCCGCGAAAAGGGCATCATCGCCTCGTCCCGCCGGTCTTTGGGAATGCCGGGGCCCGCATCCTCCACCGTGATCCGCACCGCGCGGTCCGTCACCGCAAGTGACACCAGCGCCCGCCCGCCATAGCGCACTGCATTCCCCAAAAGGTTTTCTACTGCCCGCCCAACGGCTGCCGGACGAAGGCGGACCAGCGCCGCCCCTTCCAGCGTGCCCAAAGTCACGTCCTGCCCCGCCCGTTGTGCATTTTCGACCGACCGCCGCACCAGCGCCTGAACATCAGCCTCTGCCGGTTCCTCCATCGCGTCGCCCCGGGCGAAGGCCAGGAATTCATCCACCAGACGCTCCATATCCGCCACATCGCCCAACAGCGCCCGACTGTCCGCATCCTC
>JANMDH010000565.1:0-1605 GCA_031376195.1 Gemmobacter sp.
TGCCGGATACACCATTGATTGGGTCCAACCCGTGGATCAGTTCCGCTGGTCCGCCCATGTCGAACTCGTGGCGCGCCTGTCGCGGTAACAGACCCGGTAATTGGCCCGGTAACAGGGACGTGAGCGGCCTTGGTTTGCAGCACAGCCAGATTCGGCGTATGTCGAAGCAAAACCAAGAAACGGCTGGGGCAAAGTTGCAATGCGGATGATCAAGTTATTTCTGGCGGTCCTGCTCGTGTTCGGGCTAGCCTCCTGCGGATCGAAGTTCAAGAAATACAACGGCCCGGCTGTCACGCTTGTTCAGGTGCAGAAAGCCAATCGCAAGATGTATCTGCTGAACAATGACACAGTTCTGAAAAGCTACGACATTGCGCTGGGGTTTCAGCCGCTGGGTCACAAGCAGTTCGAAGGCGACGGCAAAACCCCCGAAGGCCTGTATCTGATCGACCGCCGCAATCCGAACAGCAATTATCATTTGTCCATCGGCATTTCCTATCCCAACGAAAACGACTTCGCCTTTGCCAGCAGCATGGGCCAGCTGCCCGGCGGCGACATCTTCATCCACGGTGCCAACAACATCGGCGACCACCAGGGCGACTGGACCTGGGGCTGCATCGCTGTCGAAAATGACGAGGTTGAAGACATCTACGCGATGGTCCGCGATGGCACTGTGATTCAGATTCTTCCCTGACCCCATTCACTGCCAATTGTTCCCGCTCCGGCGTCGCCACCACCACCGGCACCCCCATCGTACCGCGGCTCCCGGGCCAGTGGTTCCAGTCGGGGAGCGGCTTGCACCAGAACTGGTTTCTAGCTTCTTGCCGAAAACCATTGGTCAGTCGCGTGAAGCGGCGCATGCCCATACGCGTGGTCAGGTTTTGCCGCTCAACATGCGATGTGCTGACCATTTCCTTGACCGGGTAACCGCTGATGATTTCCTTGCGCGCGCCCGTGCATTCCGCAGGGCTATACTTGCGTTTGTGACCCTTGCTGCCCGTGGCATCGCCATACAGCTTCACCAGCATGGCATAATCCACGTCCCCACCAAACGCACCTTCAACCGCTTCAAGGTATGCCCTTGGCCTGATCCGGGGCCCGGCTGGCCGCGAGGTGGTGTCTGACCGCGAGTTCGTCTTTGACGATACGCGTCGCCGTGATGAACCGCTTCTCGGCACTCGGAACGGTGAGATCGTTCGCGTGACCTGATGCTGGAGCGGGAAGGGGTATTTATGCCTCTGGCGCGACTTATAAAAAAATGCCCTTCGGACATCGGCCTTAAAGGGGCCGAATGCTCATAAGAAAATGCTATCTCGGCTTTCGGTTGTGAGGGTGCATCAAAACAACAGGATGTCAACGCAATATGCGAAAGGTGCACCATGCCTTCACCAATTACACTCACAGGAAAACGGCAAAACGCAGAGGCGTCGCCGCCCACGACCCCAGAGAATCAAGGGGGCCCGCGGAAGGCGGCGAGAACAGAAACCGCAAATGATGCGTCTGCCGCAGCGCGCCGATCCGGTGAAGGGTCCCCTGTACAACAAGGGTCAAGGCCACAAGGATTATCAATCTCGCAAATTTTTGCATCTGCATCTGCAACTGCATCTT
>JANMDH010000020.1:0-12578 GCA_031376195.1 Gemmobacter sp.
CCCGCCTGCGGCTCGGTCAAGCAAAAGCAGCCGATTTTCCGGCCGCCGGCCATGTCGGGGAGGTAGGCGCGCTTTTGCTCATCGGCCGCCACCCTGCCGCAGGGCATCGACACCGCCGCCGGCCCGCGCGGATCGGCGCTGTCAGGCGGTCAGCGCCAACGCGTCGCCATCGCCCGTGCCGTGCTGCGTGAAGCCCCTGTCCTGCTGCTGGACGAAGCGACAAGCGCGCTCGACGCGGAATCCGAAGCACTGGTGTCGGCCGCATTGACCGCCCTTGGCAAAGGCCGCACCACGCTGGTGATCGCGCACCGTCTAGCCACAATCCGCGCGGCCGACCTGATCGTCGTGCTGGATCAGGGACGCGTCGTCGAAACCGGGCGACACGATGATCTGATGGACAAAGGCGGCCGCTATGCCGATCTGCACCGCCTGCAGATGCAGGCGAAGTGACCCTTTCGCCTGCCGCGCCAATGACTATATTATCCCCATGATCACCGGTGAAGCAGCAACCGACCGACGCGTGATGACCCTGACCGGGGCAGACGCCCTGCCGTTCCTGCAGGGATTGGTCACGAATGACGTGCTTCCCCTCGCCACCGCGCCCGGGCTGGTCTGGACCGGCCTGTTATCGCCCCAAGGCAAATATCTGGCCGATTTCTTTGTGATCAACACCAGCACGGGCCTGATCCTTGATCTGCCCGAAGTCCTGGCCGATGCCACCCTGCGCCGCCTCACCATGTACCGCCTGCGCGCGGATGTGCAAATCGCGCCATCACCCCTGCGCGTGCAACGCGGCCTGCGCGATGCCCCCCCGGATGCCCTGCCCGACCCGCGTCACCCCAGCCTCGGCTGGCGCGCCTATCGTCCGGAACCCGGAACCCCGCCCGTCATTGATTGGGACACCATCCGCGTCGCCGCCTGCATCCCCCAAAGCGGAATCGAACTGCTGCCCGACGACACCTATATCCTTGAAGCCGGGTTTGAACGCCTGCACGGCGTCGATTTCCGTAAAGGTTGCTATGTCGGGCAAGAAATCACCGCCCGGATGAAGCACAAGACCGACCTGCGCAAAGGATTTGTCACCGTGCAGGTCGCAGGGTCGGCCCCCGTGGGGACCGAAATCACGATAGATGGCAAACCCGGGGGCACGCTGTTCACGCAGTCACAGGGCAAAGGCATCGCCTATCTGCGCTTCGACCGGATCGGCGAAGGCATGCGCGCCGCCGATGCAGCAATCACCCCGCTCTGATTTTTCGCGGAAAAATCGCCCCTATCACGAATTTTCTGCGAAAACTCAGGCCTTAACCGCCCGTTCCGAATATTCCATCAGTTCCGTATGCACGATGATCATTTCGTCCGTCCCGATGAACGGCGGCACCATGATCCGCACCCCGTTGTCCAGGATCGCCGGTTTATAGCTGCTCGTCGCCGTCTGGCCCTTTTGCACCGGCTCCGTTTCCGCCACCATGCACTTCACTTTTTGCGGAATCTGCACCGACAGCGCCTCTTCCCCGAAATACTGCACCGTCGCGATCATCCCGTCCTGCAGGAACGGACGCCGATCCCCCAGCAATTCCGCGTCAATTTCCGCCTGCTCATAGGTTTCGCTGTCCATGAACACCAGACGCCCGTCGCTTTCATAAAGGAACTGCTGATCCTTGTTTTCCAGCATCACCGCTTCGACCTTGTCTTCCGACCGGAACCGTTCGTTCAACTTACGCCCATCCCGCAAATTCTTCAGTTCAACCTGTGCGAAAGCCCCGCCTTTGCCGGGCTTTACATGGCTGACCTTCACCGCCGCCCACAGACCGCCGTCATGTTCCAGAACCGCACCGGGCCGGATTTCGTTACCGTTGATCTTGGGCATTGTGACAAAACCATTTCAAAAAGGTTGATGATCGCGTGCGTGACCCTATATATCGGCAGTAAGACCCGTGCAAGGCAACTAGATGCGGTAGGGTTCCTTTCCAAGCTATGCAAAAAATACATAGCTGCTATGAAAAATAAGAGTCCCCGAATCACTCAATAGCCGCCATATTCCGCAAACCCGGAAAATAACAAGGGCAGAAAAAAAGGACGATCCGATGGCCGATTTCATTGACAGCACCGCCTTCAACTTCGAACAGGGTCAACGCGCCCGCAAATTGTTTGCGGCCGTCGTTCTGGCCGCGTTGGATGATGCGATTGCCGATGACAAGAAATATGGCAACGGCCCCGATCAGATCGCCCGTTGGGCACGGTCGCGCGATGGTCGCGAAGTGTTGTCCTGCGCCGGGATCGACCCGAACGAACGTGTGGTCAAGGGGTTGATGGATTTCGTGGGCAAAGGGGTTCGCACCTCCGTCGCGCTGTCGCGCGAAGAACCCGAACGCCGCCACGCACTGGCACAGGAACAGGCCGAAGCAGCCTGATCCTAAACGGTATCGAACGAAAAACGCGCCCCTTCGGGCGCGTTTTGCATTTTGGCGGCGCAGATATCAAACAATCTGCCGCGTCAGGACAGGCCCTTGGAAACCAACGCGCGATTGATCTCAGCCCGCACAAGTTTGCGGACGTTCCGGGTAATCCGGTCGCCCAGCATGCCCTGAAATTCTTCCCGGATCACATCGCGCACGATATCGCGCAAGGCCGCCTCGTCGATCATCTCCATATCCTGCTCGGCATGCGTCCGGCCAGCCAGTCCCACGCGATGCGACTGAAAGCTGGGTAAAACCACTTTCTCGGGCTGGGCGTCGCGCGCAGGATTGCTGTCTGCAATATCTTGGCGCTCGGGTTCCGCCGGGTATTGCACAGCATAGACCTCCGCCACATCGGCATCCACAAACGGGGCTTCTTCTGCAATGATCGGCTCATCCATCGCGGCCATCAGCATCGTCACAGCCGTCACCTGTGCAGGTTCAAACGCAATTTCCGCATCCTCCACGACATCACGGGCCGCACTGCCGACAGGCGCATCCCGCAAGACGGCGGCCACCGCTTCGGCCCCCGCAGGGTCCGCGATCGGCGCCGGGGACGGCACCGCCATCAGGGGTGATTTGCGGCCCTTGTGCGACGACATGTCCACCACGACATTGTCGCGGACCCGATCTTTTTCCGACGTGATCAGCGGTTCCAGAACCAAAGGCGCGGGTGCCACGGCCACTTCCACCCGCAACGACGGCGTCAGAATCAGTTTGTCGGGCTGGGCCGCCTTTTTAGACCGCCGCGCCGCCCGCGCCGGGCGTGTCTCAGGGCGCAATTCCTCTGATACCAGCCGCCTTATGGATGACAGGACATCCTCTATTTCCGCAGAATTCCGCTGTTCAGACATACCAATCCACCTGACAAAATCATCCGTTCCCCAAGGGCAACTTACAGGGGGACACCCCCCTTTGACAAGGAAAGGAAGCGTGTTGCGCCCAAAAACCGAACCCCGGCCATCGCCGCCTTAATTTTCGCCGATGCTTTTCAGAATCCGGTCCAGCTTTTTCCCCTGCACCGTGTGCGACGGCGCATCTTTCACCGCCCGGTAATAGGCGGTCGGGTCATAGGTCGGAATACCCAGTTGCAAATGATCCACGGTCAGCAGGCCCATCGTCTGCAGCAGGGAATACACCCCCAGATAGCGCGTCGCCTCGGCCGTCGCACGCGCGACTTTCGCGTCGAGCAGTTCCTGTTCGGCGTCCAGCACGTCAAGGGCCGTGCGCGCGCCCAGCTTCGCCTCTTCGCGCAGGCCATCAAAGGCAATCTGCGCGGCCCGGATCTGGCGATCCGTCGCCTCAATCTGCGCCTGGGCAACCAGCAGATTGGCCCAGGCATTGCCCACGTCTTCCTCAATATTCACCGTGGTCTGCAAAAGCGATGACCGGGCCGCCTCTTGCGACGCCAGCGATCGGCGATAGATGGCGGCCAACTGACCGCCCGCATAAAGCGTTTGATTGAAGGAAAGGGAAAGCGTGTTGGTGCCCGCAAAGTCCACACTGCTCGTATTGGAATCGACAAGACCACTACTTGCCCTGCCGGTCAGCGTAGGGCGTGTCCCTGCCTTCGCGCGGGCCACATTGATCTCGGCAATTGTGACCTGATGCTGCGCCTGTTTCAGGCTGGGATGGGTGCGCACGGCCACGCCGCGCGCCTCATCCAGATTGCGGGCTGTGGCGGGCGACCGGGGCAGCGCCGCAAGATTACCGGGATAGGCCCCGACGGATGCTTTGTAGGCTTCGCGCGCGACCATCAGATCGCCTTCGGCCGATGCCAGATTGGCCCGCGCCTGCGCCAGCCGCGATTCCGCAAGCGCCACATCGGTGCGCGTGATCTCGCCCACTTCAAACCGGTCCTGCGCCGCGCGCAGTTCCTGCGTGATCAGGCGCACGTTGCTTTGACGCAGAAAAACGATTTCCGACGAAAGACGCACATTCACAAAGGCCTGCACCGCCGTGATCAGCACCCGTTGTTCCAGATCAACCAATGCCTCACGGGTCGCAAGCACCGTTTCTTTGGATGCATCGATGGCAAGGCGGGTACGGCCAAAATCATAAATCGTCAGGTCTGCGGTCAAAGCGGCTTGGGCCGTGAAACTTTCACCCCTCGACAGCAAAGGCAGGTCTTTGTTCACGGAATTGGCGTATTGACCCGACAATGCAAAATTGATCACCGGCCGCAGCGCCGACACGGCAATCGCCACATCCTCGTCCGCCGCGCGCAGCAGCGCCTCGTTCTGGTCCAGCAAATTGGAATTGCGATACGCCGATACCAAAGCATCGGTCAGCGTTTCCGCCCGTGCCTGCCCGAACGTCAGGGCCGCCATCACCGCAAATCCCACCAGTTTCATGCTGCGCATTGCGCCAACTCCTGCCTCGATTGTTTTGCCGTGCCCCAGCCGATACCGGATCACAGAAGAAAGCCGCGCCTTTGCTGAAAACCCGCCATAACCGGGGCCGTTGCATTGAACGCGTCGCGCCAGTTGACCACGCCCAGATGCTTGTGCCCCACCCGCACCACGCCCAGGCCACCCTCCATGAACAGGGCGGCGATCCGCCCCCCGTCCTGCAACTGCGCCAGCAATGCGCCGGGCACCACCTCGACCCCGCCCTGTAGGATGATCACGTCATAGGGCCCGTGTTTCGCCGCCCCTGCCGTCAGGGGCCCGACCAGCACCGCCGCATTGTCCACACCTTCGGCAGACAGCGTGCGCTGGGCATCGTTGGCCATGCCCTCATCCTCTTCCACCGCGACCACCGCGTTTGCCAGCCGCGCCAGAACCGCGCTCGAATAGCCAAAGCCGCAGCCAAGATCGAGCACGGTTTCCGTCGGCTGCACGTCCAGCACATCCAGCATCTTGGCCAACGTGCGCGGCTCCAGCAGCACGCGCCCCGGTGCAATCGTCAGGTTTTCGCCGACATAGGCCGCCTCGCGCCGGGCGGCAGGCACATAAACCTCGCGCGGAACAGCCAGCATCGCGGCAATGATCGGAAATTTGGTCACATCCGAAGGGCGGACCTGAGTGTCCACCATCATGGTGCGGCGTTGGGCGAATTCGGTCATGTCTAAACTCGTCGGTCTAGTTCTGCTAGCTTCCGTCTTGCCACAGAACCGTGGGTGCCGCAACTGATGGGTGACGCAAGATGCACCAATCCTTGCAGAAGGTGCGCCGTTGCCGCATTTTCAATCCGCTCGTTTCAATCCCCCGTCCGCACCATCGTCACATCAGCCGTCACCCGGCATTGCGCAAGGCCCGCGTTCAGCAGATTGACCGTCCCCACGCCATCCGCGAAAGCGCCAAGCGACAGTTGCCCCGTGATCGTCTCCGGATCGGTCAGACTGAAATCACCCACGATCACCCCCCGCACAAAAGGCGGCTGGCCCGGGATCGGCGCAGGTGGCACTTCCCCGCGCGCCACGGTCGCGGAAACGGACTGCCACGCGATGGCAGGCACGCTCACCTCCAGCCCGATTTTTGCCGGATCGAACACGCCCCCCCACACGATGGCCCGCGCTGACGTCAGGCTCGCCGCCACGGGGTCCAACCCCGTCTCGATCCCCGCCGGGCACTGGGTGATCACCGGCAAGGCCACCGTCGCAGCCCAGGTGCCGTCCGCAGGGACAAGCCCGCCCTCGGCAAGCGGCACAGGCGCTGATGGCTCCACAACCTCAGGCTCCACAACCTCTGGCTCTGCAACCGCTTCCGCCACGGGTGCCGCGTCTGCTTTTGCAGACGGCGCCCGCCTTACGATGACCGACGGCGCGATCACCGCCGCCGCCGATTGCGTGGCGGCATCCCCCTGCCCCCACACGCACAGATCGCCCGCAGGCGTGGGCATGCAGGCCCCCTGCCCAGCCGACCAGCTTGCGGGGTTCAGGATCAGCGACGGAACCGATCCATCCGCACCTTCCGGCCCGAACAGCGTCATCACCACTTTTTGCGACGCACCATCCCGCGTCGGCACATCCGTCGCCCACCCCGGTGGCAATGCAAACACAAGCCCCGTCGCCGCATCCTGCATCCCGCACGCCTCCGCCGCATCGCAGCGATAGCCCGCATCCGTCGTCGTCCCCGCCCCCGGCAGGGCCAGCGTCACCGCCGGATCAATCGGCATCATGTCGGCCAGATCGGCGGCGGGTTCGTCCATGGCAGGGGCGTCGGGTGCAGGCTCTTCCACCACTGCCTCCTCCGGCACCGCCACATCGGCGGCAGGCGCATCCACTGCCGCCTCATCCACGACGCCCTCGTCCCCCTCCATATCGGCGCTGTCATCTGCCGCCGTTTCATCCGCACCCGTGGCAAAGCCGTCCACCTCGAACGCGGTCGTCGTGGCCGATACCGTCACATAATCCTCAAACACATATCCGTCCGCCAAACCTTCGATGGCCCATTCCCCCGCCGTCAATTCAACGTCCCAAGCGCCGGCCACAGGGCTGTCCGATGTGATCACCACGCCTGCCGGATCATCCAGCGGCGTCGCCGTCCACGCAACGGCAATCCCGGCGGGCAGGTCTTTCGGCGTCACCGTGACGGAAATGGCCGCCATGTCTGCCACAGGTTCGGTCGCCTCGGGCTGCACCTCCGGCTCTGCTACAGCCACCTCGGGCGTCGCCGCAATTTTCTTCTGTTTGGAACTTGTCCCGTCTGGTGCGGGGTCCACTGCCGCCACGTCGACATCCGGCTCCACCACGGGCACATCCGCCGTTGGCACCTCCACCACGGGCACATCCACCTTGGGCACACCCGCCTCTGGCATAACCTGATCCGCCATCGGCACCTCCGCATCTGCCAGCGGCACCTCCGCGTCCGGGTTCACCTGATCCAGCATGTTTGGCATGTCCTCGCCCGTCACAGCCGCCACCAGCGCCCGCGCCAGCGCCCTCGCGTTGCGGGCCGGAAAATACTTGCCCCCCGTCTGTTTCGCGATACAGGCAAGCCGCGCACCTTCCTTCGGCTTCAACCCAAAACCAATCACATGCGCCGTGAAATCAAAGCCTTCCCCCTCCAGGTCCCGGGCCACTTCGCACGGGTCCATCCGGCAGCTTTCCAGCCCGTCCGTCACCATCACCACCGTCACCGGCCCATCCTGATAGCCCATCGCCTCGGCCGCTTCGCGCAGCGCCGACGCAAGCGGCGTCTTGCCCTGAAACTTCATCCCCGCCAGCGCCTTGCGGATTTTCCCGTCGGAATTGGCCTGCGGCTGCACCAGAACCTGAATATCCCCGCAATCCCCTTCCGTCCGGTGACCATAAGCCATCAGGCCCACTTCCATTTCGGACGGCAGGCGTTTCATCAACTGGTTCACCGCCCGCTTGGCAATCCGCAGCTTGGGTGCCTTGCCGATCCGCCCCCACATCGACCCCGACCCATCCATCACGATCATTGTGCGCGGCGCGTCCTGCGCAATCCCTTGCCCCGGCGCTGCCCCCAGCATGGCCAAACTCAGAATTGCCGCCAGAATGATCCGCATCATGATTTTCCCCCCGACTGCGCATCACGAAATGCACCGCAATATGCCCAAGAAACCGCGCTTTGGTGCAGCCGGTTGTCGGGCTGCGCTATCATAACGTCCGACATGAAATGCTGTTCCCGACAAATTGAAAATGGGTTGCGAAAATCACACCCCAAACTTTCCCGGAAACAGCCATTTGGCAAGCGTTTTCGCCGCAGCTTACCCTGATGCCTTGACGGTCCGTTTTCGGCTTGCCAGCACCGCTTTTACCGCCCCCGCGATGTCACGTGCGTTCAGCCCCGCTTCGTCGTACATCGCGGCAGGGCTGGCCTGATCAATGAACCGGTCAGGCAGCGTCAGGCAGCGCACCGAAACACCGGCTTCCAGCAATCCCGCCTGCGCCAGATGCATCAGAACCTGCGCCCCGAAACCACCCATCGCCCCCTGTTCCACCGTGATCAGCACCCCGTGATGCCGCACCAGCTGTTCGATCAGCCCGGTGTCCAGCGGCTTGGCGAAACGCGCATCGGCCAGCGTGACCGAAACACCAGTATCCTTCAGCAAATCCGCCGCCAGATGGCATTCGCCCAAGTGCGCCCCAAACGACAGGATCGCCGCATCCGTGCCTTCGCGCACCACCCGGCCCCGCCCGATCTGCAATGGCACGCCCCTCTCGGGCAACTCCAGGCCCACGCCCTCGCCGCGCGGATAGCGGAACGCAATCGGCCCCTCGTCATGCGCGGCGGCTGTCGCCACCATATGCACCAGTTCCGCCTCATCCCCCGCCGCCATCACGGTGAACCCCGGCAGGTTCGACAGAAATCCCACGTCGAACGATCCCGCATGCGTGGCCCCGTCCTGCCCCACCAGCCCCGCCCGGTCGATGGCAAACCGCACCGGCAAACCCTGCAGCGCAACGTCATGCACGATCTGATCAAATCCGCGCTGCAGGAACGTCGAATAGATCGCCACAAACGGCCGCAGGCCGCTCGCCGCCATCCCTGCCGCAAACGTCACGCCATGCTGTTCGGCAATCCCCACGTCGAACACCCGCCCCGGAAACCGCCGCGCCATGATGTTCACGCCCGTCCCGTCCGGCATCGCCGCCGTCAGCGCCACGATCTTCGGGTCGCGCGCCGCCTCGTCCGTCAGCGCATTGCCGAAAACGGTCGTGTAACTCGGCCCGTTCGATTTCGCCTTGGCCAGCGTGCCCGACGCCACATCGAACTTGCCCACCCCATGATATTTGTCCGCCGCAGCCTCCGCCGGGGCGTATCCCTTGCCCTTGACGGTTTTCATGTGGATCAGCACCGGCCCCGTCGCCCGCGACCGCGCCGCCCGCAAGGTCGCCAGCACCTGCGCCATGTCATGCCCGTCAATCGGCCCGATATAGCTGAAGCCCAGCTCCTCAAACAGCGTGCCCCCACCCGGAATGCCTGTCACCAATGCCCGCGCCCGCCGCGCCCCGTCGCGGACCGGCCCCGGCAACGCCGCCTCAAGCCCCATCGCCGCCCCTTTGGCCGCATCCCGCAGCAGGGCCAGCGGTGCCAACCCGTGAAGATAGCCCGAAAGCGCCCCCACCGGCGGGGCAATGCTCATGTCATTGTCGTTCAGGATCACGAACAGGCGTTTGCCCAGGTGGCCTGCGTGGTTCATCGCCTCATACGCCATACCCGCCGTGATCGCCCCGTCCCCGATCACCGCAATCGCATCCCCCGTGGGCTGCCCCATATCGCGACCCACGGTAAAACCCAGCGCCGCCGAGATCGACGTAGACGAATGCGCCGCGCCGAACGGATCAAACCCGCTTTCGCTGCGCTTGGTAAACCCGCTCAGTCCCCCGCCCTGCCGCAAGGACCGCATCCGTTCCCGCCGCCCCGTCAGAATCTTGTGCGGATAGCATTGATGCCCCACGTCCCAGATCAGTTTGTCCGAAGGCGTGTTGAACACCGCATGAATCGCCACCGACAACTCGACCACCCCCAGCGACGATCCCAGATGCCCGCCCGTTTCGGACACCACCGCAATCACCTCGGCCCGCACTTCACCTGCAAGGGCCGTCAGTTCGGCGTCGGTCATGCCCCGCAGATCGGCAGGGCCTGCCACGCGGTCCAGAAGGGGGGATGTGGTCATTACAGTCTCCCGTCGGGGAAAAAGAGGTGCCGTGTCCGGCCACGCCGCACGGCACCAGTGTCCTGTCGCCAACAGGACGGAAACCGGGCGATAGGTGCTGCCCGAAATTCAGACCGGCGTTGGCCCGAACGGCGTGGGGACAGGGCGCGACGATCCGCGCCCTGTCCGATCTTGTCAGACCATCGCCCGGATCAGCGGCTGTTCCAGCGCGCCATAGGGGCTCGGGGCTTCCTTGCTTTCCGGCGGCAACAACAGGCTGACCCCGTAAAGCGCATACAGGAACAGACCTGCGCCCACGACGACGATGGCGGCATATCCGGCACCCCGCATCATCTGCCCCAGCACCCAGGTCGTCAGCCGCGCCTTGTTGCTTTCCTCGTAGTAAGGTTTGTCGTTCATCACTTTCTCCCTTAATCGAGCGGCGCATAGCCGTGCTGTTGTGCCCATACGAACCAGTTATCAACCACCGTGCCGGTCAGCAGAATGCCGATCCCGCCCGTCAATGTCACCAGAACCGCAAACCACCAGGCCCAACGGTGGATACCTTCCATCGTCGCGTTGAACCCCATCGTCCAGCGCCAGAACAAGGCCGCCCGTTCCGATGCTGTCCCCCGGTCCACGATCTGTTCCAGTTCCCGGTCCCCGCCCATCCGGCTTACCGCCAGAATGGTCGCCCCGTGCATCGCAAACAACAGGGCAGACCCGTACAGGAACACAATGGAAAGCGCGTGGAACGGATTGTAGAACAGATTGCCGTAGGTGATCGAGAATGTGTTCGTCCAGTCAAGGTGGGTGAAGATCCCGTAAGGCACCGCCTCCGACCAGCTTCCCATCAGAACGGGCCGGATCAGACCCAGCACCAGAAACAACCACACCGCACTGGCAAAGGCATAAAACACATGCTTGCCCATCCCCAACGCTTCGGCCCGCAGCCAGGTTCTGGCCAGCCACGACAGAACCGCGATCAGCAGAAAAAAGCTGGCGATCAGGAAATAGCCCCCCTCCGCCATCGGCGGGAACCGCAGCCCGTATTCCGGCGCAGGCGGATCCAGCGACAGCCAGAACAGATCGCGCAGGAATACCGCCGGGTTGTAACCCGCCTGATCCCAATACCAGCCCCCCACCATCAGGAACCAGATCGCCCCCGCAGCCTGGGAAATCGTCCCCATCGCGCCCAGATAGAACGGCCCGATCTGCGCGTTGCCAAACCAGCCCAGCAGCGTTGAAAAGCGCGCGCCATTGCTTCGGTTGCTCAGGTCGACATTTCCGACCATCCCCATTTCAGGTGCGCCGCGCACCTGAACCTGGGTGAAGATGTTTTGATACTCAGCCATTTACGCCTCCCGGAATGTCAGCCCACCATGGCAATTGCAGCCACCAATCCCACCAATCGACCCAGGCATCGAACCAGATCGTCCCCGACACCAGAATGCACATCGCGCTCCAGAATCCCGCATTGAGCGCCAGCAGCAGTCCGACACGGTGAATGCCCAACGTCCCCACCGAATAGCCGATGAAGTCCCGAAAGAAGGTGTCTTCATGGTCAGGCGTCCGCATTTCCTTGCCCTTGCCCGGATTGGCCGCAGACAGGATCAACCCGCCATGCAGCGCAAGCGCCAGCGCCGTGGTGAAGAAAAAGCTGACCGCCAGCATGTGAAGCGGGTTGTAGTGGAAGTTGCCGTATTGATAGCCTGTGTTGCTCACCCAATCGAGGTGGCTGAAGATGCCGTAGGGGAACGCATATCCCCATGCCCCCATCAACACCGGCCGGATGACGACCAGCGTCACATAGGCAAAGATCGCCACGCCGAACGCAAAAGGCACATGCATCCCCATGCCCAGTTTCCGTGCGATTTCAACTTCCCGCAGCGCCCAGCTGATGAATGACATCAACGCGCATAGCGTGATGATCTGCCACAATCCCCCCTGCGCCAGCGGCGCCATCGCCAGCCCCATTTCAATAGGCGGCGGATCAATCGAAATCAGCCAGGGATTCCACGTATCCCCCATCGACGCCCCGTAAAAGATCAGGATCGTCCCCAGAAGGGCAAAGAAGAATGACGTGACGCCAAAGAAACCGACGTAAAACGGCCCGACCCAGAAGTCGAACAGGTTCCCCCCGATCAGCGTGCCTCCCGGCACGCGGTATTTTCGTTCGAAGCTGAGCAGTGCCATGCTTCCCTCTCCGTTTGGCGAGGCGGCTCTGCCAATGCGCATCACGCTACATTGGTGCCGACCATAATTGTTGAAGGATCGTTACGGGCGGCCACCGCGGACCGCCCGCAACAGGTGTAGTCCAGTTACTCTGTCGCTGCGGCAGGTGCCGCGTAACGGGCGCCAGCCTGTTCAAGCCAGTTGTAACCGGGTGTGCTGAGCAGAACGAGGTGGATCATCGCCGCCAGCAGAAAGAGGAAAACCCCTTGTGCCACAAACACGCGACGTGGATCGAAGATCAGCCAGATTTTATAAAACTTGGACATGTTCTATTTCCCCCTCAAAGCCATGGACGCCAGAACCACACCGCTAGGTGAG
>JANMDH010000021.1:0-4406 GCA_031376195.1 Gemmobacter sp.
AGGGCAATGCGACGGAAAAGGCGCTGGGCCGCGCGCATATCACCTGCAACAAGAACGGCATCCCGTTCGATACGGAAAAGCCGACGATCACCAGCGGGGTGCGTCTGGGCACACCGGCGGGCACCACGCGGGGCTTTACCGAGGTGGAGTTTCGCCAGATCGGCGATTGGATCACCGAAGTGGTGGACGGATTGGCCGCACACGGCGAGGACGGCAACGGCGTGGTCGAGGCGGCGGTGAAGGCGAAAGTGGGCGCATTGTGCGCGCGGTTCCCGATCTATCCGGGCCTGTGATCTGACGGGGCGCAGGCCGCGGCGCGCCTGACCTGATGGTCCATTCCCCGACGTCCACCCGCGTGGAACGCCGCCTTGGCGACTGGGCGCGGGCACGGCTGCCTTACGGGCTTGCCGAACTTGTCATGTTCGTTTTGAAACAGGGCTGGGCCTGCCTGTTCGGCGGGCTGCTGCTGGTGGCGATCATCGGGTCGAAACTGGTCTGGCAGCCGGGTTGGCCGATTTACCGCTATGATTTCCTGTTTCTTTTCGCAGTGGGGACGCAGGCCCTGTTCCTGTGGCGCAAGCTGGAAACATGGGAAGAGGCGCGGGTGATCCTGCTGTTCCATCTGACCGGCACCGCGATGGAATGGTTCAAGGTCGGGGCCGGGTCATGGGCCTATCCCGAACCTGCGCTGTTCAAATTGATGGGCGTGCCGCTGTTTTCAGGGTTCATGTATGCGGCGGTCGGCAGTTACATGGCCCGCGTGATCCGCATCTTCGACATGCGCTTTCAACCCTATCCGCCGTTCTGGATCACCATTGCACTCGCCGCCGCCATCTATGCCAATTTCTTTGCACATCACTTTTTGCCGGATATCCGCATCGTCCTGTTCGCGGCGACACTGCTGATTTACGGGCGCACGCGCATCTGGTTCCGGGTGTCTGACCGGGATTGGTGGATGCCCCTGCCCTTGGCTGCGATCCTTTCCAGCCTTGCGCTCTGGGTTGCAGAAAATGTCGGAACGGCCACCGGCACCTGGCTTTATTCCGGGCAATCCCCAGATCACTGGGTCAGCTTTGCCAAGATCGGGTCATGGTATCTGTTGCTGTATGTGTCGTTTGTGACCGTCACCGTTGTCACGCGCCGCGCCCTTTACAGATAGCCGCGCCACATCAGAAGGCCGACCCCCACCACAACTGCCGCCAGAAGGCTGCCCAGCACCGACAGCGCCGCGTTGATAACCGCGCCCTTGCGCCTGTCCCAGACATTGACCGTGTTCAGATGCCGCAGGCAAAGATCATAGGCCGATGCCACCCGCACCTCATCCACCTGTGTCAGAAGTTTGGGGTTCTGCACCATATCGGCGGACTGGGCGAGCACCTGTGCCTCAGCCCGGATCTTGCGCGGCAAAAGCCCGCCGCCCCGCCGCAGTTTCTGCGTCAGGCCGGATCCTTTCACGCGCAATCGGTCTTCCATCAAGGCCGCAATACGGTCGGCCATTTGCTGTATCGTTGCAGCACCCATCACTCACCAATATTTCTCCCCCAGTGTTAAACTACGCTTGCACGCCCGATGCTTCAACACCTATGGCCCTATAAAACTTGAGAGATTAGAGTTTCGCCATGCTCAACCTGACCCAATACCCCGCTGTGACCCCCACTGTTTCGCCGCCATTGCTAATCGCGCATGGCCTGTTTGGCTCTGCCCGGAATTGGGGCATGACCGCCCGGAAATTGGCGGGCCTGCGCGACGTGGTTGTTGTCGATATGCGCAACCACGGGGAAAGCCCGTGGTTTGCCACCCACAGCTATGCCGATATGGCGGCGGATTTGGCGGGGGTAATCGACGGCTTCGGTCGCCCGATGGATGTTCTTGGCCATTCAATGGGCGGCAAGGCCGCGATGGTGCTGGCGTTGACGCGGCCCGCCTTGGTGCGGCGACTGATCGTGGGGGATATCGCCCCGGTGATCTATGATCACGACAATCTGGGCCATATCGACGCGATGCGCGGCCTCGATTTGCGGGGCCTTGCAACGCGGGCCGAGGCGGACCTGCGGTTGGCGGATGCTGTTCCGGACGCAGGCCTGCGGGCGTTCTTTCTGCAATCGGTCGACCTCAAGGCCGATGGCGGGCCACGCTGGCGATTGAACCTGGATGTGCTTCAGGCGGCGATGCCGCAAATCATCGGCTGGCCGGGGATTGCCGCCACCTTCGCGGGCCTTTCGTTGTTCCTGACCGGGGCACAGTCGACCTATGTGCGCCCGGAACATCGGGACACGATCTTGCAGATGTTCCCCAAGGCCCGCTTTGCCAGACTGCCGAACGCCGGCCATTGGTTGCACGCCGACCAACCCCGCGCCTTCGAGGCGGCAGTGGAGGTGTTTCTGAACATGCCGGATCACGGCTGACGTTCGAGGCGTGGTCGGGGCGCAAACCCCTCCACCACGACTTGCCCCAAAAAAGCAAACGCCCCGGCCCGCCATTCAAGGCAAACCGGGGCGCGAAGTTGTATGTCGGATCAGGCGAAGATGAAGTCGCCCTGATCAAACGTGCTGCGCACAACGTTATCCAAGGTGATCGTGGCCCCGTTGACAAAGGTGATCAACGTATCCCGTCCGCTGTCCGCCGCGACAATCGACTTGATGGCGTTTGCGAATGTCCCGTCACTGACCTGGATTTTGTCCACGCCCACTTGGAAATCCAGGATCGTGTCACGGCCCTGATTTACAGCTTTCGAGAAGACAAAGGTATCAGCCTCCGTTCCGCCATACATCAGATCGTTGCCTTTGCCACCGGTCAGGATGTCCAGCCCGGCACCACCAAACAGACGGTCAGCTTCGCCAGCGGAGCTGAGCACGTCGTTCCCCGCGCCGCCATACATGCGATCATTACCAATTCCGCCGGCAACCGTGTCAGCACCGCCGCTTCCGTAGAAGTACAGGTTATCAACCCCCGCGAAAGTGATTGAATCGTCGCCATCGGTTGCCGTTCCGGCATAGCCGACATTCGTCGTATACCCACCCAGCGCAACCGTCACCCCAGCGGTCGCATCGGTCGCGCGCACGATGATCCGGTCAATGCCAGACCCCATGTTCACCGTATCCGAACCGCGCAGATAGACCGACGCAGAGTCGGTACCGCCACCCAGGTTCAGGGTGTCATTCATGACGGCCGTTGCGTGGGTGGTCACCGTGTCGCCGGTGCTGCCGGTTGTCAGGGTCAGGCCTTCGATGTTGGCGTAGATCCCCTTCACGGTGCCTGTCAGGCCAGACTGGTAATTCCCGGAAGTGTTGACGTTGATCCGGGTCGCAAGGGTGCTGCCGGTCGTGTTGGCAATCCACATGTCGTTGCCTGCGCCGCCGTCAATGTCGTCAAGACCCTTGGCAGTGCTGATCGTATCGTTACCGGAGCCTGCCCGAACGGTGTCGTTGCCGTTGCCGGTGACGATGTTATCGTCGAGGTTCGACCCGAACAGGAAGATACGCTCATACCCGGATGCAGTCACGGTGTTGCCAAGTCCGTCGCCATAAACGGCGTCGAATGTTGTCGCTGTGACGGTTGACGACAGGGTTGTCAGGCCGGAATTAAGTTCGGCATAGACCACCAGAATGTCCGACCCGGCACCGCCGTTCACGGTGTCTTGTCCGCTCAGCCAGATGGTGCTGACATCGGCCCCGGCACCCGTCGAAATCGTGTCATTCGTCAGGATCGTGTTGTTGACGTTAGTGAAACCACGCACCGTGTCATTGCCCGATCCGGTGGCAATGTTGAAGCCTTCGATCCCCCTGATGATCCCGCCTGTTCCGTATGACGAGCTGAGGATGGTCTGACCAAGGTTACCGCTCAACTCGACTTTCGTGTTAGCCGTCAGGGCAGACAGATCAATCGTCAGGAAATCTGTGCCTGTGCCGCCGTCGATGGAGTCATTGCCACCACCACCATTGATCAGGTCATTGCCCGCACCACCATTGATTGTGTCTGCACCTGTACCGCCCGTAAGGGTATCGTCGCCGTCGCCACCATTTGCCATGTTGTTTCCATTCCCTGCGGACAACACATCGTTGCCGCTTCCACCGTTTAGCGTATCGTTTCCATCGCCTGATGCAAGGTTGTCATCAAAAATTGACCCAGTCACATCAACACGTTCGATGTTCGTAAAGGCTTGGGTTGCGGGGCCGGTAAAGGTGCCCGAGGTCCCGCCCATCGTCAGGATCAGCGCCGTTGCCGCACCCGCCAGAACCAGGGTGTCGGTGTTGGCGCCGCCGTCGATGGTGTCGCTGCCGCCCAACACGTCCACGACGATGCGGTCATTGCCCGCGCCGCCGTTGATGTTGTCGGTGCCCGACCCGGCGTTCAGCGTATCGTTGCCGCCGCCGCCGTTCAGAATGTCGTTGCCCGTGCCGGTGGTG
>JANMDH010000046.1:0-10428 GCA_031376195.1 Gemmobacter sp.
CATGATTGCGGTGATGCATGACGGCGAATTGCAGCAGTGGGGCACGCCGAGCGAGATTTTCAACCGGCCGGTCAATGCCTGGGTTGCGGGCTTTGTCGGTGAGCCGGCGATGAACTTTGTATCAGCCGAGTTGCGGACGGAAGGGGGTGCGACGGTGTTGACCCACCCTAATTTCAGCATTCCGCTGTTGCCGCAGCAGGTGGCATTGGTCAACGGGTCAGCGAACCGTGAGGTGCGGATGGGGGTGCGCCCTGATGCGCTTAGCATTTCGACGGTTCGCCCGGAGGGTCCGGTGATCGAGGGGAAAATCTACGTGACCGAGCTGTTGGGCGGCGACATGCTGGTGGATGTGCAGCTTGCCGATGCCCGGATCAGGGTCAAGACAAGCACCGAGTTTGCAGGCGTGGCTGACGATCCCTGCTATATGACGGTCAACCGCGACAAATGGCATCTGTTCGACATCGAAGACGGCCATGCTTACTTCTGAAACCAACACTGCCTATGATCTGGCGCTTGATGCGTTCCGGGACAGTCAAAGCGCGCAAGACGTGGCAGGACTTTTTCATGCCGTTCGCAAACTATCATATTTCTCGGATGGAGAGCGGTCACCCGAGGTGGTGATGCGCAATCTGCGTGGGGCTTGCACGGCCAAGCACATCCTGCTGCGCGATTTGCTGCGACGGCAGGGCGAAAGGGCCGATGTGGAACTGGTGGCGGGTGACTTTGCTGGCGGCATTCCCGAAGTCGCCTCGATGTCTGCGTCGCTGCGCGCGATGATCCGGGCCGGTGACGTGCGGGATTTTCATTGTTTTGTCGTCTGGCAAAGTCCGCACCGCAAGATGCGTTTGGACGCCACATGGCCCGACGCCCTTGGTGCCTATGGTTTTGGGGTGAATGCTGATTGGGCTGGCAAAGGCCACACACGCCTTGCCATCACCCCTGTCGACATCCCTGTACGCGCCGAGGATGTGATTGCCGCAAAACACCGATTGCTGGCGGGGCTGACCACCGACCACGCCGAAAAGCGGCTGCTGTTCCTGAAACTGCTGTCAGATTGGATTGCGACTGTTTCCTGAGGGGGAAGTTCGAACATGGCTAAGAAACGCGCCTTTGTCGGGATTGATGCCGGAACCACCGGCTGCGCCGTGATGATCTTTGACGAAACCGGAGTGGCCCTTGGCAAGGGCTATCACGAATACCCCTGCATCGCACCGCGTCCGGGCTGGAACGAGCAGGACCTTGATGATGTCTGGGCCGGCATCTGTGCCGCGTCACAGCAGGCAGTCAAAGAGGCGGGATTGCCCGCCGATGCCTATGCCTCGATCGGGTTTTCCAGCCAGCGCGGAACCTTCGCGTTGCTGGACGATGACAAGAAACCGCTGGCCAATTCCATCGTCTGGAATTGCGGTCGTGCCGTGGCCTATCAGGCGATCATCGCCGAACAAATCTCGGCGGAAGATTACCAGACGCATACGGGCATGCAGCTTAGCCCGCTGTGGACGGCCGCCAAAATTGCATGGCTGCGCGACAATGAACCGGAATTGTTCGGCAAGGCCCGCTGGTTTGCCAATGGTCAGGAATACTTTCTGCACCGGTTAGGCGCCGACGAATGGGTGACAGACCCCGCCTCACTGACGTTGAATGGCATGATGGATATCGCATCGCTGGATTGGAGCGACCGTATCCTTGGGATCATCGGCATTGGCAGGGACCGCTTACCACCCGTTGGCATTCCGTCAGGTATTGCGGGGCGGCTGTCGGCGCAGGCGGCGATGGATACCGGATTGCCCGCAGGCACCGTGCTGTGCCGCGGTGCGGGGGATCAGCAATGTGCGGCCATTGGTGCAGGCGTGATCAAGCAGGGGATGGCCGAATTTACCGTGGGCACATCTGGCGTAATGGTGGCGCATCTGGACAGTGTGAAGCGGATCAAGGGGCGCAACCTGTGGTGGGGCGGCCATGCGGTGCCGGGTGCATGGGATATCGAAGGCGGTGCGTTCAGCCTTGGGGCCTGCCTAAAATGGTGGCGCAACCATCTGGGGCGAAACGAAACTGACGAATCCGTGCGACGCAACTGCAGCCCCTATACCGTGATGGTCGAGGCTGCGGCCACCTCGAAACCCGGCGCGAACGGCGTGCTGTTTCATTCGTTCATGGCCAGTCAGGTGACACCTTATTATGACGCGGCGTCGCGCGGCGGGTTTCTGGGGTTGGGACTGTATCACGAACGGTCGGATTTGATCCGCGCCCTGCTGGAGGGTTGCGCGCATGAAATGCGGATGGTGGTGGGCGCGTTCGATTCAGATATCGATGGCGGCATCACCGATTTCCGGCTGACCGGAGGTGGCACAAAATCGGATGGTTTCGTGCAGATCATGACCGATATCATTGGCAAACCCACCCGGGTGACGCGCGAACGCGAATGCACGGTGCTGGGCGCGGCCATTCTGGGGGCATACGGGTCTGGTGCGTTTGCCAGCATCGAAGAGGCCGTGGAGGCGATGGTAAAAGTCGAGGGCGAGTTCGAACCGAACCCCGCACTTGCCGAACTGTATGGCGAACAACACCAGATCTACCGCGACTTTTACGAGGCTATGGCAAACGCCGGGGCCTACCAAAATCTTGCCGCGTTTGCGGCCAAACACCATTAAGGGGAGAAACCACCATGCCAATACCCGGTATTCGCGGAATGGAGCATGTCGGCATCACGGTGCCCGACATCAATCAGGCCTGCGATTTCTTTACCAACATCCTGGGGGCCGAGGTGTTGTTCACCGCCGCCACGGATTTCAAAGGTGAAGGCGACTGGATGCACGAGCATCTGAACGTACATCCGCGGGCTGAGATCAAGGAGTTTCGTTATGTCCGGCTGGGCAACGGCACCAACCTGGAGGTGTTCCAGTTCACCGCCCCCGACCAGAACACTGATGGCCCGCTGAAGAACAGCGATATCGGCGGGCATCATATGGCCTTCTATGTGGATGACATGACGGCAGCGATTGCGTTCTTGCGGGCAAATGGCGTCAAGGTTCTGGGCGAGCCTACGTCTTATGTCGATGGCCCCAATCTTGGCCTGACATGGTGCTATTTCATGGCGCCCTGGGGCTTGCAGTTGGAAATCGTGTCGGCCCCCGCAGCCACCACGTTTGACAATGAGGCCAAGGCCACAGGCCGCCGCCGCCTGTTTGACCCGTCGCGCGCCGCCGAAACCCTGATCTGACGCCTTGCCCGCCGGCCCAACCGGCGCGCATGTTTTCCAAAGGATAGCCCCATGCCCCTTGTCTCTATGTCCCCGATGCTGCGCCATGCCCGTGCCAACCGTTATGGGATCGCGGCCTATAACATGATCGACTACAACAGCGCCCGTGCGGTGATTGATGGGGCTACTGCGTTGCAAGCGCCCGTTATCGTGCAGGTTTCGGTCAAGACCGTCAAACATTGGGGTTACGGCGCGGTGGCGGGATTTGTGCGTATGCTCGCCAATGATGCGCCGGTGCCGGTGGCACTGCATCTGGACCATTGCACCGATATCGATGTGCTGAAACGCTGCATTGATGCAGGCTGGACGTCGGTGATGTTTGACGGATCGGCCCTGCCCTTTGCGGAAAACCTGGCGAAATCCTTGCAGGTCTACGCCCTGACCGAAGCGGCGGGCGTCGGGCTGGAGGCTGAAATTGGCGCGATCGGCGGGGTCGAGGATGACAAATTCGTCGCCGAAGATGCGTCCATTCTGGCGAATTACGACGAATGCATCGCTTTTGTGAAGGACATGCCGAACCTTGCGGTTTTTGCCCCCGCAATTGGCACGGCACACGGGTTTTATGCGGGCGAGCCCAAGATTGCGTATGACCTGCTGAAACGGATCACGGATGCCATTCCCATTCCCATTGCACTGCATGGCGGCACCGGGCTGACCGATGATCAGTTTCACCGCTGCATCGCGCTGGGCTGTGGCAAGGTCAACATATCCACCATGCACAAGCGACTGTTCATCGAAGGGTTTGTGGCGCTGAAGGCCGAAAAGCCCAAACTGGCGGAACCATTGCCGTTCATAGTGGCCCAGTATGACGCTATGAAGGCTGATGTGATGACCTGCATCAACACTTTCGGATCAGCCGGGCGCGGCGCCGCAGCAGCACAGGCGGCCTGAGCATGGACATGCAGGCGCTGATTTTCGACTGTGACGGCGTGCTGGTCGATACCGAACGCGACGGGCACCGCGTGGCGTTCAATCAGGCGTTTCGCGCCGCCGGGCTGACGACGGAGTGGTCGGTGGACCGCTATGGTGAACTGCTTTCCACGGGCGGCGGCAAGGAACGGATGCGGCGGCATTTTGACGAAGTCGGCTGGCCAGCCCACGTTGCCCAAAGCGACCGCGCCGCACTTATCCTGCAACTGCACCACGCCAAGACCGACCTGTTCATGCAGATCATCGACGGCGGTGCCCTGCCGTTGCGCCCCGGCGTGGCGCGGATGGTCGATGCCGCACTGGCTGCTGGGATGCAGGTGGCCATTTGCTCCACTTCCAATGAACGCGCGGTCGCCGCGGTGGTGCAGGTGCTGCTCGGGCCTGAACGTGCTGCGCGGATCACCATTTTCGCAGGCGACGCTGTGGCGAAAAAGAAACCCGACCCCGCGATTTACACCCTTGCCGCCACCACCCTGAACCTTGATCCTGCCGCCTGCGTGGTGATCGAGGACAGCCATATCGGCCTGAGCGCCGCCAAGGCTGCGGGTATGCACTGCATCGTCACGAAATCCGCCTATACGACGGACGAGGATTTCACCGATGCCGACCGGATCGTGCCCGATCTGGATGCGGGCATTACCCTTTCCATCTGCCAATCCCTTGTGTCACAGGAGAATCCCATGCCGCTGACCGTCATTGCTTCGCTCAAGGCCAAACCGGGAAAAGAAGCTGCGCTTTTCGCCGCCCTGTCCGCCCTGGTCGCCCCCACCCGCGCCGAGGCGGGGTGCATTCTGTATGAAATGCACCGCAGCCACGAACACCCGGGCTGGTTCATCTTTAACGAACTGTGGGAAACCCGCCCGATTTGGGACGCCCACATGGCCACCCCGCATCTGGTGGCCTTCAGCGCCATGCAGGATGATCTGGTCGACACGTGGGAGCTGTTTTCGGGGGAGAAAGCGGCATGAAGATCACCTTTTACGCCCATGCCAGTTTCCGGCTGGAAGGGGACGGGCTGACCGTGGTCACCGACCCGTTCACCCCCGCCATTTCGCATTTCGACCCGATCAACGAACCCGCCGACATCGTGTTGATGAGTTCGGCCACCGACGATTTCCACTGTGACGCAAGCCACGTCACCGGGTCGCCCGAGGTGGTCAATACGCTGGTCCTGCCGCCCGAGGGCGTGACCGTGAAGGGGTTGAAGGTCAAATCCTTTCCCGCGACCGAAAGCCTGACCTTTGACTATCAGTCGGAATATGGCCGCGACCCGGACGCCAACGCGTTGTATCATTTCAGCCTTGGCGGGCTCCGGTTTCTGCACATGGGCGATATCGGCACGGCAATCCCACAGGGGCATATCGACGTGCTGAAGGGTCAGGTTGATGTGCTGCTGGCGTTGACGGGAGAACATGCGACGATTGCGCTGGATGACCTTGACGATGCCATCGCCCAGATCGGCCCGCGTGCGGTAATCCCGATGCATTATTTCAGCCCCAAGGGCGTGCTGAAGATCGAGCCGGTGGAAACCTTCCTGAACCGCCTGCCGCCGGATCGGATCACGAAAGTCGGGAAAACCAGCATGGACCTGACCGCCGACATGTTGCCTGCTGTGGGCCAGCCGCCGCATATCTTTGTGCTGGAACAATCACGCTGACCATGCGCCCCGCCATATATCAGCACAACATGCGCCTCATTGCGCAGTGCGATCAGGGCGGGCGGCCTGACGGGGTGCAACTGATGGTGCATCGGGGCTATGGTTATGTTGGCCATATCTTTTCGCGCGGGTTCAGCGTGATCGACCTGCGCGATCCGCGCAATCCGGCACCCGTGGCTTATATCCCCGCGCCGCCCAACACGTGGTGCCTGCATCTGCAAACCCATGACGACCTGCTGTTGGTCATCCACAACAAGGACATGTTCGCGCAAGCCGACATGGCGGATGAAAAGGCCTATTACAAAGGCGGCGTCAGCCATCATGCAGGTGGCGCGCGCGATTGGTCGGCGGGGATGGCGGTTTATGACATCTCACGCCCCGACCAACCCCGGCAGATCGGGTTCATGCCCGTGCAGGGAACCGGCCTTCACCGCATCTGGTACACTGGCGGGCGCTGGGCCTATGCGTCCGCCTTGTTGGATGGGTTTACCGATTACATCCTGATTACCATCGACATGGCCAACCCGACCCGGCCGCAGATGGTGGGGCAATTCTGGCTGCCCGGGATGAACATCGCTGCGGGCGAAATCCCGAACTGGCCGCTGCCGCAGGGCCGCTTTGGTCTGCACCATCCCATCATCCACGACGATATCGCCTATTGTTCGTGGCGCGATGCCTGCCTCGCCATCGTCGATGTGTCTGACCGGACCGCACCAAAACTGATCGCGCACAAGATCTGGTCGCCCCCCTTTGGCGGCGGCACGCACAACGCGCTGCCGTTACCGGGGCGCAATTTACTGGTGGTGGTCGATGAAACTGTGCTGGACCATGGCGAGGATGGGGTCAAGCCGATCTGGATTTTTGACAATCAGATCAAACACAACCCGATCAGCATATCGACCTGCCCTGTTCCGCGCGACCGCGATTATCATGCCGTGGGCGGGCATTTCGGGCCGCATAACATTCACGAAAACCGCCCCGGCAGTTTCATCAGCGAAGACCTGATATTTGCCACTTACCAAAACGCGGGCGTGCGGGTTTACGACATCCGCGATCCGTTCCGCCCATCAGAGGTAGGCGCCTGCGTGCCGCCCCCCCCTGCGCGCATGGTCGATCCGCGCCCGAACCGGGCACCTGTTCTGCATTCCGCGGATGTCCACGTTGATATCAACGGCATCATCTATTGCACCGATTTCAACGCAGGCCTGTCGGTGATGGAGTACTTGGGTTAGCCGATTGCCAAGCTGAAGGGTTTCGATCTTACGACCTGCGGAAGTATCGCTCCAACGCTGTTGCGGTTGCGGTAAGCTGCCGTGAAGCCTGCGGTCCCGCTTTGAACAACACCCCTAAATACAGCAAGTCAATCAGGAACAACTGGCTGATCCGGCCTTCAATGAAATCACCATACAGCGGCACCGAAGGCGTGCTGGAGTTCCATGTCACCAGGACGATTTCGGCGGCCTGCCCGACGGCCGAGTGCGGATCAGAGGTGATGGCGATGGTTACACATTTATTCTCACGCGCCACGGTCAGCGCATTGGCGACGGTATCTGTCGTGCCGGTGTGGGATACGCCAACCATCACACTGTTGCCGTCCAGATTTGCCGCCGCGATGATCTGTGAGTAACCATCACTATAGGCAATGGCATCAAGGCCCGCCTTGCTGAACAGATGCGCCGATTCCTGGCAAATCGCCGACGCACCGCCCACCCCGACAAAGACGACCTTCCTTGCCGCCACCAACGCCGCCACCACAGTCTCCATCTGGCCACCGTCAAGCATGCGTTGTGTTCCATGCAGGCATACCGACAGCAGCTGGGCAAGGTTCGCGCTGGTCTGTAGCAGACTGTCACTCTCGTCGAGTTCGATCGGAATGTTGGTAAAACTGTTGCGTGATCCGGCCCCCTCGGCCATCGACAATTTCATGTCTTGGAATCCCGCATAGCCCAGCGCCCGGCTGACCCGGCTGATGGTGGCCTCGCTGACGCCCATGTGCCTGCCAAGATCGGTGATCGACAAGTCAATACGCGTCCCGGCCATCTCGCGCAATTGGTCGGCGACGATCCGTTCCGATTTTCGCAATCCGCTATAGCCCGCCTCAATACGTTCCAGCAGGCTTCCTTGGGGCGGACCGTTGGACGGGGTTTGGTCGGTCATGCGCGCACCATGGCAAAATTTTTGTTGTGCAAAGCTAGCACGGAAATAAATTTTCTCAACATCAGAATAAAACTGTCCTCATCGCCGGATCTACCCGCCCGAATTATCGCAATTATTTTAAATACATAAGTAGAACCGAACAAAAGTTCGGCACGGTCGATCAACTGCGTGCATAGGCGGCTCGAACGTATACCCGTCATATTTTGAAAATTATTTTCTAGACAAGAGTGGCCCAGTATTGTAGCAAAAACTGACAAAGAACCTCGTTTTAGTCATGGTTTGGCAGTGTCTTGGGGGAGAAATTCATGACAACACCTGCAGCGGATAAAGCGCGAAACGCCCCTTCACGCGAAATTCTGGAAAAGATTTTCCGGACAGCCTATAAAATCCGGGTGTTTGAAACCGAAGGGATCAAACTGTATCGGCAGGGCCTGATCCGGGGCTATTTCCACCCCTATCTGGGGCAGGAAGGCATCGCCACCGGCGTTTGTACTGCGTTGGAAGAAGGGGATTATATTTCCTCTACCCATCGCGGCCACGGCCACTGCATCGCGTGGGGCGCGGATGTGAAGCGGATGGTGGCGGAACTGCTGCAAAAAGACACCGGATACTGCAAGGGCTATGGCGGCTCGATGCACATCGCCGACATCAAGTCGGGCAATCTGGGGGCCAACGGCATCGTCGGGGCCGGCACGCCGCTGGGCGTCGGGGCGGCATTGGCAGAACAGGTCAAAGGGTCGGATTCGGTGACAGTGACGTTTACCACCGATGGCGGGTCAAACAACGGCACGTTCCTTGAATCCCTGAACCTGGCTGCAATCTGGAACCTGAACTTCATTCTGGTGATCGAAAACAACGGTTATGCCGTGTCGACCACCATCGAGGAATCAACGCGCGACACCGATCTTTACAAGCGCGGGTTGGCGATTGGCGTCGAAAGCCATCAGGTGGATGGCAACAACCCGCTGGCCGTTTATGAAATGACGCTTGCCGCTGCCAAGACCTGCCGCGCTGGCAAGGGTCCGGTGCTGATCGAAGCCAAGACATTCCGCCACATGGGCCACCACGTCAACGACCCCGGCAAATACATGCCCGAGGACAAGCTTGCCTATTACAAAGCCCGCGACCCGGTTGACCGCGCCCGCGCCGATCTTGTGGACATGGCCGGTGTGTCTGCCGACCTGATTGCCGAGATCGAGGCCGAGATCGCCACCGAGTTTGCGGATGCAGTGGCCTTCTCGCAGGCCAGTGGTGAAATTACCGCCGCGCAGTTTGCCACATTCGCCGCCGACTATTGACCAAAACCGCGAAAGGAATGCCCTGTGGCACGAGAGCTGATGTACCGCGAAGCCCTGCGCGAGGCGATTGACGAAGAAATGGCCCGCGACCCGATGGTGTTCATCATCGGTGAAGGCATTGCCGAACGCGGCGGGTCATACAAAGTCACCGAAGGATTACTGGCGAAATACGGCCCTAAACGGGTCCGCGACACGCCGATCGCCGAGGCTGGCATGATCGGCGTCGGGGTTGGTGCTGCGATTGCCGGGGCGCGCCCGATTGTGGAAATCCTGTATGTCGATTTTACCATGCTGGGCATGGATATGATCGTCAATCAGGCGGCAAAATTCAGGTTGATGACGGGCGGTGAAGGCCGGGTGCCGTTTGTTCTGCGCACCCAGGGCGGTGCTGGCGGCGGCGTGGCAGCAGCATTCACAAAGCCTCGAGGCGCTGTTCTATCACATTCCGGGGCTGAAGGTGGTGATGCCGTCAAGCCCGGCCGATGCCAAGGGCCTGTTGAAACACGCCTTGCGTCAGATGGACCCGGTCATCTTTATCGAGCACAAGCACTTGTACATGACCAAAGGCATGGTGCCCGATGGCGAGCATGTGGTTGAATTCGGCGTGGCCGATATCAAACGCGCTGGCAAAGATGTGACCATTATTGCCTGGTCCAACATGGTGCCCCGTGCACTGGAAGCAGCAGAAGAGCTGGCCACACAGGGCATTGATTGTGAAGTCCTCGACCCGCGCTCACTCGTGCCCCTGGACAAGGCGGCAATTCTGGCCTCGGTCGCCAAAACCAAACGCGTAGTGATCGTGCAAGAAGCTGTGCGGCGGGGTGGGGTGGCGTCGGATATCGCGTCAATCATTCAGGAAGAGGCATTTTACGAGCTGGACGCACCGATCCAGATCGTCGCCGGGCTGAACGTACCGATCCCGTTCAATCTGGCGCTGGAGAAGGCCAGCGTGCCGCAGAAGGAGGATGTGGTGGCCGCTGTGCGCCGCTGTCTGCATCTTGAAACCGCAGGCTGAGAGAGGCGTATCATGGCCGTGCATGTGTTAGAACGCCCTGCTGCCACCAACCCGGATTGCGAGATTTGGTGGGGCCGCGCGCCGCTGATTTTTGCGCATCGAAAGGCCGCGA
>JANMDH010000067.1:0-9097 GCA_031376195.1 Gemmobacter sp.
GCGGGCTGACCCTGCCGCGCTTGCCAGCCGTGTTTGCGGCGGGGGCGGATGTGGCGGCAGTCGTGACCGATCTGGTCGCCGCCGCCGCAATGGCCTTGGGCTGGCCGATGTCGGCAGCGGTATAGAGCGTCTGGCGATGCAGGTTGGTAATTTCGACACCATCGGGGTCGATGATCGTCAGCCGCCCCACCCCCGCCGCTGCCAGCGCAGGGATCACCGTACAGCCCAAACCCCCAGCACCGATGATCAGAACATGCGACGCCGTCAACCGCGCCTGCCCGATGGCCCCGACACCCGGCACCTGCATCTGGCGCGCATAGCGGCTCATACGCTGACCCCGGTGGCCTGAACCCATAGGCGCGTCTGCGCCTCAGGGTCGGCGGCGGCGACCAGATCGGTCACGACTGCCGCCACATCCGCCCCCGCCGCAAACACGGCTGGCAAGCGCGGCAGGGTCAGCCCGCCGATGGCGACCAGCGGCACCGCCCCGATCCGTGATTTCCAGCGCGTCAGCTTTTCCAGCCCCTGCGGTTGCCACGGCATCTGTTTCAGCAGCGTCGGCCAGATCGGACCCAGCGCAATATAGGCAGGCGACAGGGCAAGTGCGCGGTCCAATTCTGCCCGGTCATGGGTCGACACGCCCAGCCGCGCCCCGGCGCGGGCAATGGCGGCAGTATCGGCGCTGTCCAGATCCTCCTGCCCCAGATGGATAAAATCCGCCCCTTGATCCAGCGCCGCCTGCCAGTGATCATTGACCACCAGTTGCGCGCCGTATTGGGCACAACCGGCCAACGCCGCCGCGATCTGCCCCGGGACCTTCGCCTTATCGCCCTTGAACCGCAATTGCACCAACCGCACGCCCAAAGGCACCAGCCGCGCGATCATATCGGCGTCGGGCAGCACCGGGTAAAGGCGGGGCAAGATCATGCCAGCCCCCCCAGCCCCAAATCGGCCATGCCCAGAACCGGGGTCGAAGGCACCGCCATGTCGCGCGGCGGTATCAGCCCCGCCTTAAACGCCGTCCGCCCCGCTGCAACCGCCTGCCCGAAGGCCCGCGCCATAGCAACCGGGTCGCCTGCCCTGGCGACGGCGGTATTCAAAAGCACCGCATCAAAACCCATTTCCATCGCCTGCGCCGCCTGACTGGGCGCGCCGATCCCGGCATCAATGATCAGGGGCACGCCAGGGAAATGCCCCCGCATCGCGGTCAGCGCGTCCACATGGCGCAGCCCCCGGCCCGACCCGATCGGCGCACCCCAGGGCATCAGCACCCGGCAGCCCGCATCCAGCAGGCGTTCAGCCACGATCAGATCTTCAGTGGTATAGGGGAATACCGCAAAGCCATCGGCGCACAGCACCTGCGCCGCCTCAATCAGCGCGAAAGGGTCTGGTTGCAGCGTGTCGGCATTGCCGATCACCTCCAGCTTGATCCAGTTGGTACCGAACACCTCGCGCGCCATTTGCGCCGTGGTGATCGCCTCGCGCGCCGAATGGCATCCTGCGGTATTGGGCAGGATGCGCGCGCCGGTGGCCTGCAACAGCGGCCAAAAGCCGTTTGTGCTGCCCCCATTGGCGGTTTCACGGCGCAAGGACACCGTGATCACCCCGCAGCCCGAAGCCGCAATCGCGTCGGTCAGCACCAGTGGTGAAGGATATTGCGCCGTCCCCAACATCAGGCGCGACGACACGTCTACATCATAAAGCCGCATTTCAACCCCCCTGCATCGGGGCCAGAACCTCGACCCGGTCACCGTCGTGCAGCGGGGTGCAGGTGCGGGCGGCGGCAGGGACGAAACTGCCATTCAGCGCTGTGGCGAGCGCCCCGCGATAGCCCAGGTCGGCCAGCGCATCGGCCAGATTTGCTGCGGAAACCTCGGTCGCGATGCCGTTCAGATCAATGCGCAAAGGCGGCCTCCTGTCGTGACTCGGTAAGGATATCGGCCAGTTGCCCGGCCAGCGCCGGGGCGGTCAGAAAGCCGTGACGATAAAGGCCGTTCAGGTGCCAACGCCCTGCCGCGTTGGAAATCCGCGGCAGATTGTCAGGCCAGGCGGGACGCACGCCGCAGCCCATTTCCACAATCGCCGCCTCGGCAAAGCCGGGATGCAGTGCATAGGCCGCCGACATCAGTTCGCTGGCGCTGCGCAGGGTGATCGGTCCGGTCGCGTCGGACTCGATCATCGTGGCCCCGATCATGTACAGGCCGTTGCCGCGCGGCACCACATAAACCGGAAAGCGCGGGTGCAGCAGGCGGATCGGACGCGACAGCGCCACATCCGGACATTGCAGCAGCAGCATTTCGCCCCGCACCGCGCGCAGGCCCGGCAAGGCATCGCGTGCGGCGATGCCCCGGCAGTCGATATCCGCCTGTTCTGGCGGCAGATGGGTGTCATGCCTGATGGCGACACCGCGACTACGCAAACCATCCGCCAGCGCCTGCAGCGCCAGGCGGGGATCAAGATGTGCCTCGCCGGAGTAGTAAAGCGCATTGCCAAAGCGCCCCGCAAGATCGGGTTCAAGCCCGGCGATCTGGTCCGGGCCAATGCGTTCATGCCCGGTGGTGCGGGCGGCGAAACGCTCCAGTTCGGTCCGGTCACGGGGCGGGGCCACCACCAGAGTGCCGCGCCGCGCCACCCCCGGCACCCGTGCCGCCCACCAGTTGGCGGCCCCCGCGCCCAGCCGCGCCACCTCGGGCGGTGCATTTTCGCCCTCGACGAAGGGGGCAATCATGCCCCCGGCAAGCCAGCTTGCACCCGCTCCGTGCGGACCGCTGTCCACCACTTGCACCGGCAAGCCGCGCTCGGCCAGAATGGTTGCAACGCACAGCCCCGCAACCCCGGCCCCCAGAATGGTGATCATTCCGCGACCTCTGCCCTGGGCAGATACACCTCACCCTTTTCCCGAAATTTCTCAGCCATCGCCGCCATGCCGTCCTTCTGTGCTTCGGCGCGGATGTCATGACTAATCCGCATCGAACAGAATTTCGGGCCGCACATCGAACAGAAATGCGCGGTCTTGTGCGCTTCTTTCGGCAGGGTTTCGTCATGCATGCTGCGCGCGGTTTCGGGGTCCAGCGACAGGTTGAACTGATCCTCCCAGCGAAACTCGAACCGCGCGCGGGACAGCGCATCGTCGCGCACCTGCGCACCGGGCAGACCCTTGGCCAGATCGGCGGCATGGGCAGCGATCTTGTAGGTGATCACACCCACTTTCACATCGGCGCGGTCGGGCAGGCCCAGATGTTCCTTGGGCGTCACATAGCACAGCATCGCGGTGCCGAACCAACCGATCATCGCCGCCCCGATGGCGCTGGTGATATGGTCATAGCCCGGCGCGATATCGGTGGTCAGCGGCCCGAGCGTGTAGAACGGCGCCTCGCCACAGGTGGCCAGTTGCTTGTCCATATTGGCCTTGATCTTGTGCATCGCCACATGACCCGGCCCTTCGATCATCACCTGACAGTCCTTGGCCCACGCCACCTTGGTCAACTCGCCCAGCGTCTCCAACTCGGCAAACTGCGCTGCGTCATTGGCATCGGCGATAGAGCCGGGGCGCAAGCCATCACCAAGGCTGAACGACACATCATAGGCGCGCATGATGTCGCAGATTTCATCGAAATGGGTGTAGAGAAAGCTTTCACGGTGGTGGTGCAGGCACCATTTCGCCATGATCGACCCACCCCGGCTGACGATGCCCGTCACGCGGTTCACTGTCAGCGGAATATAATGCAGCCGCACTCCCGCATGGATGGTAAAGTAGTCCACCCCCTGTTCGGCCTGTTCGATCAGGGTGTCGCGGTAAATCTCCCATGTCAGGTTTTCGGCGATCCCATCGACCTTTTCCAGCGCCTGATACAACGGCACGGTGCCGATCGGCACCGGCGCGTTGCGCAGAATCCATTCGCGGGTGTTGTGGATGTTGCGCCCCGTGGACAGGTCCATCACCGTGTCGGCCCCCCAGCGGATCGACCAGACCATCTTGTCCACTTCCTCGGCCATGGACGAGGTCACGGCACTGGTGCCCATATTGGCGTTGATCTTCACCGCGAAATTGCGGCCGATGATCATTGGCTCCAGTTCGGGGTGGTTGATGTTGGCCGGGATGATCGCCCGCCCGGCGGCGATTTCCTGACGGACGAATTCGGGTGTCACATAGTCAGGGATCGATGCCCCGAAATCCTCGCCGTCGCGCGGGTTAGGCAGGGCGGCGTCGCGGCCCAAATTCTCGCGGATGGCCACATATTCCATCTCGGCGGTGATGATACCGGCGCGGGCATAGGCCAGCTGCGTGACCGCTTTGCCCCCTTTGGCGCGCACCGGGTTGGTCTGCACCGGGAACCCCGGCACCAGCCGCGCGCCGGTGGCGAATCCGTTGTCAGCGGGCTGAACGCTACGTGCCATGTAAGCCTCGCAATCGCCCCGCGCCGCCACCCATCCGCCGCGTACCGGTGGCAAACCGCGGGCAATATCGGCCTGCACCGCCGGATCAGTATACGGACCGGAGGAATCATAGACCGTCACCGGCGGCTCGCCCGCCGAAGGATGCACGGCAATCTGGCGCATCGGCACGCGGATGTCGGGATGGATCACCCCCGCCACATACCGTTTGGACGAGGCGGGCAGCGGCCCGGAGGTGACGGCGGGCAACGCAGATGCGGTTGCGGGCGCGGTGGTCTGGTCAATCTGGTTCATCAAAGCCTCTTTGCGTTGATGACCCGTGGTAAAGGGAAAGAAGCCGGGATTGCGCCCGTATGGTGCCCGTCCGAAACCGACGGAATGGGCGACCGCTTGTGCTTCCTACGCCAGTATCAACTGGGTCAGGTTCAAAGGGTCGCTTCACCGCAGGCCAGACGTTGCCGTCCAACCTGCTATCAGCCTCTCAGTCCCTTGGGCGGGACTCCCCTGACAGTAATCACTTCCTAGGCAGTCCCCGTCGCCGCGTCAATGGTGGCTGTCTGGTCCACCGCCGAAGGCAAACCGCCGTCATGCCCGAGACGTCGGCAACACAAGATGCGCTGCACTCGTCGAAAACTTTCGTCGTCCCCTGAAAATATCTGCGGATGATCCCGAACAGCCCGGCGTCAAATGGTGAACGCCTCAGGTTTTTTGCAACGCATCCAACGTGTTTATGAACATTGAAAACAACTCTCCCTGCGATTTGATGCGCAGTTTGGAATAGATGTTGCGCCGATGGATCCGCACGGTTCCGGGCGAAATTCCAAGGATCCTGCCCACAGCCTCGGCCGAGTGCCCTTTAAGCGTATACTCGACCACCTGCCTTTCGCGCGGTGTCAGCGCCGATTTGCCGAACCGCTCGAAAGCCAGCGCAACGCTTTGCTGCACCTGCGGCACCAGCGCCGTCGATTCTGTCGAGGTGAGGGGTGGAAAGCTGTTTTTCCAATGTTTGCGCCCCGCAGCGCGCAGGATCGGCCAGTAGTTTCGCAACTCCCGAACTTCTCGCACCGAAAACGACTTTGTCGTCCGCATCAACGATACGGTGATGATATCGCCGCTTGGAAGATCGATGAAATAGACGATTTCTTCGGCAAGGCCAGTCGCTTTGTAATAGTTCAGAAAATATTCGCCCTGATAGAACCGGTCCGGGGCCAGATCGCGCAATCGGTGCAAACCCGACGTTTGCGCCCCTGCGCAGGCCAGAAAGATCGGGTCGAGTAGATAGGGCCCCGCCTGATAATCTTCGACATATACCTTGTGCTTGGCCACGGGGAAATCGTCATAAAGGTCCTGTGGTGGGGCCGCGCCGCGATAGCCAAACACCACACAGTATTCAAAAGGCGCGATGGCCTTTATCGCCTCGGTCAGGCGCAGAGCGAAACTTGCCGTGCCGATCGCCTCGATCATGACAGCGTTCCGCGCAATCCAGTCGGTCATTCCTTGGCCATTCCACAACCCAAATCCATCTACCAAAATCGTGGTATATACACACATTGTAAACTATTCTACGATTTTGCTTTTTGCAAAGGTATGCACCAAAGCGTAAAAATACGCAAAATAAGAAATTTGGGGGGATATATGCGGCAGGTTGCGCCGGAGGATCGAAAAGTCATCGCCGAGTTGCGGGGCGTGACGAAACACTTTGGTTCCGTCGTCGCCGCCGATGATCTGAACCTCACGATCCGTGAGGGTGAGTTCCTGTCCTTCCTGGGCCCGTCGGGGTGCGGAAAAACTACTGCGCTCCGCATTCTTGCGGGCTTTGAGGCACCAAGCACAGGCGATGTTCTTCTGGACGGTGCGGTCGTCAACACGCTCGAGTCGCATCGCCGCCCGGTCAATATGGTGTTTCAGCATTATGCCTTGTTTCCCCACATGACGGTGGAGCAAAACATCGGCTATGGCTTGCGCCAGCAACGGCCACGTCTGCCGGCCGCAACGATTGCGCAAAAGGTGCGGGCGACGTTGGAAGTGGTCCGCCTTGAGGGATTCGAGGGCCGGCGCATCTGGGAAATGTCGGGGGGCCAGCAGCAACGCGTTGCATTGGCCAGAGCCATTATAAATGAGCCGAAACTCTTGTTGCTTGACGAACCCATGGCGGCACTTGACCGCAAGCTGCGCAAGGAAATGCAGATCGAACTGCAGAACCTGCAACGGAAACTGGGCATCACCTTTATTCTGGTCACCCACGATCAGGAAGAAGCACTGTCGATGAGCGACCGGATTTGTATCATGCGCGATGGCCGCATTGTGCAGATTGGCAGTCCGCAGGAACTGTATGACCGCCCGCGCAACCGCTATGTCGCGGGTTTTGTGGGCACGTCGAATTTTTTCAACGGCACTGTTACGGCGATCAACGGCAATCTTCTGACTGTAACACTTGCCGAAGGTACGCAACTGCAAGGCAAACTGGCAGAGGCCTTTGCCGTGGGCGACGACGCCTGCATCAGCGTGCGGCCCGAACAAATCCGCCTTGGCCGCACCGGGGATCAGCCGGGCTGCCTGCCAGTTGTGGTGTCGAACAGGATATTCCTGGGTGAACACACCGAGTATCTGGTGAAACACGACGCTCTTGGCGAATTTCTGGTACTCGCGCCAAGGCAATCGGAATTGAGCGAAGGTCCGTTCAATACTGGCGACAGGTTGCACGCATCCTGGGATGCCGCCACCGCACTCGTTCTGGATCGCGACTAGATGTTGACAAAACAACCACTGGGAGGACGACATGACCGACGAACATACCCCGATTTCAAAACAGAAGTTCATGGAAGAGCTGTATCGCTACAAGCGTGGCTCTGTCACACGGCGCCACTTTCTGAATGTCACCGGCCTTGGTGTGGCCGCAGCGGCGATGGCTGGCGCAATGCCGGGCCTGCGCGCCCGCCCGTCCTTTGCCGCCGGTGAAATCGGTGACCGGGTTATCCTGGCGACCTGGCCGAACTACCATGATCCGGCCAATTTTGAGGCTTTTACCGCGGCAACCGGCGCGAATGTGCAGGTCAACGTGTTTGGATCGAACGAAGAAATGCTGGCCAAGCTGCAGGCCGGGGGCAGCGGCTGGGACGTGTTCGTGCCGACCAACTACACCATCACCACGTATGTCAGCGAAGATTTGATCGAGCCGCTTGATACGACGCTGCTGCCAAATTACATCTCTGCCAACTACGACCCGCGCTTTTCCGAAGCGGGCTCGGTTGATGGCAAGTTGTATGCCGTGCCAAAGAATTGGGGCACCACCGGTTATGTGGTCAATACGAACCACACTGACGGGGTAAAGATGACCTCGTGGAAGCAGTTTTGGGATATGACCATGGACAGCTTTTCGGGGCGCACCATGGTCCATGATTACCAACTGACCACCATCGGCAACGCGCTGAAGTACTTCGGCTATTCCTTCAACTCAATCGATGCGGCTGAATTGGCCGAGGCGGAAAAGCTGCTGATCGCCGCCAAACCGCACTTGTTTGCCATTTCGTCGGATTATCAGCCGTCAATACGCAACGGCGATGCCTGGATGGCGATGGCATGGACGGGTGACGGCAAGCAGTTGAACAAGGACATGCCAGAGATGGCATTTATCTTGGGCACCGAGGGCGGCGAGATCTGGAGCGATTACTTTGCCGTGCCAAAAGGCGCACCCCACCGTGAGGCCGCCTATGCGCTGATCAACTTCTTGCTCGATCCGGCAGTCAATGCGCGCGAAGTTCTGACGCATGGCTATCCCACCGCCGATGCCGCGACCAATGCACTGTTGCCTGCGGAGCTGTTGAACGACCCGATCCTTTATCCGGCGCAAGAACTGCTGACGGCACTGGAATTCGGCGCTGCTATCACCCTGACCGATCCAAATCGCGCCGAATTGATGGCGCGGTTCAAATCGGCCTGACCGGAACGGATGAGGGCGGCATGACGCGACGCACACGCAACTGGCTGCTTCTCGCCCCGGCGGGACTGTGGTTTTTGACAATGCTTGTCGTGCCGCTGACGGTCGTTCTTATCTTCAGCTTTGGCGAGCGGGGGCCAGCCGGTGGCTATGCCCCCGCCTTTACCTTCGAACAATATGCCAACCTTCCGGCACGTTGGACGGCCTTTCGCAACACCCTGACGATGGCCCCCATAGGCACCATCGCGGCACTGCTGATCGCCTATCCGCTGGCCTACTTTCTCGCCGTGCGGGTCAAGCCCAAATGGAAAACGATCCTGCTGGTGCTGGTGATCGTGCCATTCTGGACGTCGATCCTGATCCGCAGCTATGCATGGATCTTCATTCTGGGCGGGCGGGGTATCCCCGCATTGCTGGGATGGGTCGGGATGGAAGACGTCCGCCTGATCAATACGCCGTTCTCGGTGCTGCTCGGCATCGTCTACGGCTATCTGCCGCTGATGGTGTTTCCGATATATGTCAGTCTGGACCGGCTGGACAAACGCCTGTTGGAGGCGTCGTCCGATCTGGGGGCAAGGCCTTGGCGCACCTTCCTGCAGATTACCCTTCCGCTGTCGATCCCTGGAATCGCGACCGGCTGTTTGCTGGTGTTCATCCTGCTGATGGGCGAATTTCTGATCCCTGCCCTTCTTGGCGGCGGCAAGGTTTTCTTTGTGGGCAACGCGCTGGTCGATCTTTTCCTGCAATCGCGCAACTGGGCCTATG
>JANMDH010000113.1:0-5713 GCA_031376195.1 Gemmobacter sp.
CGGGCCGTAGTTTGGCAGTTCCGCCGACAGCAACTGCGCCAGCCCCGCGTGATAGGTGAAATGCCGCGCCACCAGCGGCACATCGATGTCGCGGCTTTCCCGGATCGGTTTGCCGTTGTCCAGGGTTTCCAACACCGCGAACAGCCGCGATTGCTTCTGCACCAGCCGCGCCAATGCATATAGCACCTTCGCCCGCGCATGGCCCGGCAGCGCGCCCCATTTTCCCTGCGCCTTTCGCGCCGCCCGCACGGCGGCATCGACATCGCCTGCCGAACCTTGCGTCACCTCGGCCAACGCCTTGCCCGTCGCAGGGTTCGCCGTCGTGAAGGTCTCGCCCGGTTTGGTGAACGCCCCGTCGATCCAATGCCCGAACCGGCCCTTGTGCGTGGCGATCCATTCCATCGCCTCGGCGCTGGATTCCGGGGCGGGGCCATAGGACATGGTGTCGAATATATCGCGGATGGTCATTGGTTTGCTCCGCTTGTTCCGGGCCGTTGGTTCAGTATCGCGCGCCGGACCCCCTGCCACAAGGCCAGGGGCGGCGCAGAACCACCGTCCCAAAACCGGGTGCCCCCCTCCCCCCCTGTGGGGGAGGGTCGGGGTGGGGGGGCCGCCTTACCCCATCGCATGGCGATACCCCGCAGAATAGCGCCCGGTGACATGGTGTTCCAACTGCCGTTCAATATCCCCCAGCAGGGACGACGCGCCGAACCGGAACAGATCCGGCTGCAGCCACGGATAACCCAATTCGTCCTTCATCAGGCTCAGATAGACCAACGCATCCTTCGCCTTCGATATCCCGCCCGCCGGCTTGTAGCCGACCCTGATCCCCGTCCGCGCCTCATATTCCCGGATCGCCCTTATCATCACCAACGACACCGGCAGCGTTGCGTTCACGCCCTCTTTCCCCGTTGACGTCTTGATGAAATCCGCCCCCGCCATCATGCACACCAATGACGCCCGCGCCACGTTGCGCAACGTCCCCAATTCCCCCGTTGCCAGAATCGTCTTCAGCCGCGCCTCGCCACAAGCCGCCCGCATTGCCTGCGTTTCGTCATACAACGCCTGCCAGTTCTGCGTCAGCACATGGCGGCGCGAAATCACGATGTCGATCTCCCGCGCGCCCGCCGCCACGCTTTCCCCGATCTCCGCAATCCGCAGATGGAACGGCGTCAGACCCGCCGGAAAGCCCGTCGATACCGCCGCCACGGGGATCGTCGTCCCCTCCAGCGCGCGAACCGCGCCTTCCACCATCTCGTGGTAAACACACACCGCCCCGGTGGTCAGCCCTTCCATCCCCAGCGCTGACAGCAGATCCGCCCGCACGGGTTGGCGCGCCTTCGCGCACAGGCGCTGCACCCGCCCCGCCGTGTCATCCCCCGACAGGGTGGTCAGGTCGATCAGGGACACCGCCTTGCACAGCCACGCCGCCTGAAAATCCTTCTTCACCGACCGCCGCCCCGGCAACGTCGCCGCCCGACGCTCAACAGCTGACGTGTTCGCCTGCACCCTCGCCACCCAATCAAGGTCAAGCGCCATCCCCGGATTGCGCGGATGTGTCAGTTGCGGCAACTGGCTGCGGGTTGCGGTGGCGGTCACGGTCTGCACGGGAACTCTCATCCTTTGGCATGCGCAAGGCTGCACTCTGGGGGGCGCAAAGGCAAGCACGCCCCGCGCGTTCTGCCAGAGTTTTACCAAAAGGTCAAAATATCCCCGTGCGTGGCCGATTGACCCCCGCCTGCGCATGGGTCTTTGTGCGCCCGAACCGGCCTCATCAAAGGACATGCCCTATGGAAACCCTGCCGCTGACCACCCACTGGGCGGGCATCCTGTCGCTGATCGTCTTTGTCGTGGCCTATGTGCTGGTCATCTTTGAAGATGCCACCCACATGCGCAAATCCAAACCCGTGATGATCGCGGCGGGCCTGATCTGGATGATGATCGGCATCGCCTACGCGATCGCAGGGCAGGGCGAGGCGGCCCACGCCCACGCGATTGCGGTGATCGAGGAATACGGCGAACTGCTGTTGTTCCTGATCGTGGCCATCACCTATGTGAACACATTGGAAGAACGCCGCGCGTTCGAGGTGCTCCGCGCCCGGCTGGTCGGCATGGGGCTGACCTACCGCCAGCTGTTCGTACTGACGGGCATCCTCGGGTTTTTCCTGTCGTCCGTCCTCGACAACCTGACCACCGCCCTCGTGATGGGCGCGGTCGTCATGGCGCTAGGCCGCGACAGCCCGAAATTCGTGACGCTGGGCTGTATCTCCATTGTGGTCGCGGCAAATGCAGGTGGCGCATTTTCGCCCTTTGGCGACATCACCACGCTGATGGTCTGGCAAAAGGGCAAACTGGCATTCTTTGAATTTTTCGTGCTGTTCCTGCCTTCCCTCGTCAACTGGATGGTCCCTGCCGCCCTGATGTATGCCGCCGTCCCCTTGGGCAAGCCCGCCCCGCATGCCGAACGCGTCACGGGCAAACCGGGCATGCAGGGCGTCATCGTGCTGTTCGCGGCCACGATTGCAACGGCGGTGGTGTTCAAGAATTTTCTCAGCCTGCCGCCCGCGATGGGTATGATGCTCGGCCTCGGCTATCTGCAGATGTGGTCCTATTACCTTCAGATCAAAGGCAAGCGCCGCAACAACGACGATATGATCCTTGACAGTTTCAAAGAAGTTCAGCGCGTCGAATGGGACACCCTGCTGTTCTTTTTCGGCATCATCTTTGCGGTCGGCGGTTTGGGCGTGCTGGGCTATTTAGCACTCGCGTCAGAGTTTCTTTATGGTGGCTTTGGTCCAACCTGGGCGAATATCGCGCTTGGTGCACTGTCGGCGGTGATCGACAATATCCCCCTCATGTTCGCCGTGCTGACCATGGACCCTGCCATGTCGGACGGCCAATGGCTGCTGATCACGCTGACCTGTGGCGTGGGCGGGTCGATGCTTGCCATCGGATCGGCGGCAGGCGTGGCCCTGCTGGGGCAGGCGCGGGGGCATTACAGTTTCATGTCGCATCTGCGCTGGACCCCGGCGATTGCGGTGGGCTATGCGGCCAGTATTGCCGTGCATCTTTGGTTGAACGCCGCCCTGTTCTGACAAAACGCGCTCATCCACCCTGCGGGTGCCTTCGCTGCCGCAAGCGAGGTCACCCAAAGGGTGGAGGCGCGTCGTTTTCCACCTGATACGTCGCCCAGTCGGACGCAACGCCCGTCGGGGGCACCTCACTGCGCGGCACTGTCAGGTGCAGATGCACCTTCGCCAGATACAGCGCCGACACCGGGGCCGTCATGAAAATGAACACCACGATCAGCAGCTCCTGCCAGGTCGGCTGCCCCTCGAACACCCAAAGATCAAGAACGGATGCCACAAGAACAGCCCCGACCCCCAGCGTGCTCGCCTTCGTCGGCGCATGCAGGCGCTGCAGCGGATCGCGCAGTTTCCACAAGCCAAAACTGCCGATCAGACCGAACACCCCGCCAATCATCAGCAGCACGGCAACGATGAACTCCAACATTCCGGTCATTCGATGATGTTCCCCCGCAGCAGGTATTTGCAGAACGCAACGGTCGAAATGAACCCCGTCATCGCGAACAGCATCGCCACTTCGAAATTCAGGCCGTTGCCCGACTGGACGCCATACAGGATCACCAGGGCGATCACGTTCACCACCATCGTGTCCAGCGCCAGAATGCGGTCCGCCATCGTCGGCGACCAGATCGCCCGGCCAAGCGTCAGGATCAGCCCGATCCCGAAACATCCCATCGCGAATTGCAAGGCATAGGCGATCATCCGAATATCCTTTTCAGACGGGATTCGTAGCGGGATTTGATCTCGTCCCGGACCGCATCCGGGTCCGGCGCGTGCAGCGAATGAATCAGCAGAACCCGCCCGCAGGCCGACATGTCTGCCGTGACGGTGCCAGGTGTCAGGGTGATCGTGCCCGCCAGAACCGCAATACCCTCGGGTGATGTCAGATCAATCGGCACCGCGATGAAGGCAGACTTGATCCGGGCAGGGGGCATGAACAGGATGATCCTTGCAACCACGATATTGGCCACCAGAATATCCCACACGACCAGCCCGCAATAGGCGACAAAGGCGGGCAGATTGCGCAGGCGCGGCTGTCCCGGCCAATAGGCGCGGGTCAGCAGCGGGATGGCGATCCCAAGGATCACAGCCATCACCAGACTGCCCAGCTTGGTCCCGTTGACCAGCAGCATCCACGTCACGATCAGGGCCAGCGTCAGGTAAGGGTTCGGGAACAGACGGCGGATCATGGTCTGCCCCCCCCGGCTGGCAGCGCGTTCGCGGCGATGTAGTCCGCAGGGTCATCAAGCTGCACCGCCGTGGCCGTCATGTAATCAAACACCGGCTGCGCGAACAGGGTCAGCGCGATCAGCACGCTCAGCAGGGCTGCGATACTGGCAAAGGCCATGCGGTCGGGCCTGTGCCGCTCGGGCGGCTCCGCGGATTGATGCGCCTTCCAGAACACCAGACTGCCCGCCCGCGCAAGGCCCAGGATCAGGATCAGCGATGTGATCAGAATAACGCTCCAGATCACTGGGGCATCGGCGCGCGTCGCCTGCAGGATCATCAGCTTGCCCAGAAATCCCGATAGCGGCGGCATCCCGGCCACGGCGATTGCCGTCGCAAAGAACAGCCCCGCAATCAGCCCCCCCTGCGCCATCGCCGGCAGCGCGTGACGTAAACTGCCGGACGCGCGGCGCGCCAGAACCAGATCGGCGATCAGGAACAGGGCGGCTGTCGCAAGGGTGGAATGCACCGTGTAATACAGCGCCGCCGCCGTCGCCCCCGGCGTGAACTGCGCGATGGCGATAAAGACCGTCCCCATGGACGCAATCGCCGCAAAGGCCACCATCCGGGGCAGGGTGCCCGCCCCCAGAACCCCAATCGCCCCCACAATCAACGTGATCAGCGCCGCAGGCAGAAGCAGGTCGGCAAACATCCCGCCCGTGGCCGGGGTGTCCGGCGGAAACACCAACGTGCCGATCCGGATCACCGCATAGGCCCCGACCTTGGTCATCACCGCGAACAGGGCCGCCACCGGGCCGGGCGCATTGGCATAGGTCGCAGGCAGCCAGAAATGCAACGGCACCAGCGCCCCCTTGACCGCGAACACCAACAGCAGCAACACCCCCGCCACCCGGATCAACGCGAAATCCCCCTCCGGCAGGGCCGCCACCTTCACCGCCAGATCGGCAAGGTTCAGGGTGCCGGTCACCGAATAAATCGTTGCCAGCCCGAACAGGAACAGCGTCGATCCCACCAGATTGAACGCCACATATTGCACGCCTGCCCGCAGACGATCCCTGCCTGCGCCGTGGATCATCAGGCCATAACTGGCCATCAGCAGCACCTCAAAAAACACGAACAGATTGAACGCATCACCCGTCAGGAATGCACCGCACAGGCCCATCAGCTGAAACTGGAACAGCGCATGAAAGTGCATGCCACGCGCATCCCAAGCCGAGGATATGGCATAAGCCTGTATGAAAAGTGCAAGTGTGGCGGTCAGCGCCAGCATCATCGCGGACAAACGGTCCAGCACCAAGACGATGCCAAAGGGTGCAGGCCAGTTGCCCAGATGATAGGCCACGGGCCTTTCGGTCACCCACAACAGACCCAGCGCAATGGCGAGCAACGCCACCGTGCCCGCAAGCCCCGCCACGCGTTGCAAGCGCAGATCATGCCGC
>JANMDH010000122.1:0-2480 GCA_031376195.1 Gemmobacter sp.
CACGCGTGTGGAATCTATCACCGCGTCAAATGCAAGGCCTTTGAAGATATCATTGTCCAGAACGATCGTGTCGACTGCCATATCGAAACCAACAATCCGATCCACATTCGTGTTCCGGTTCAGCGCGGTATTGAACACAAACCGGTCGCTAGAATCACCCCCGACCAACCGGTCTTTGCCAATGCCGCCGACCAGAACGTCCAATCCGCCGCCGCCATACAAGGTGTCGTTGCCCGCACGGCCATATTGAATGTCAGTATCCGTTCCGCCCACGATGATGTCATTGCCTGCGAACAGCATCTTCAGAACGGCTGCCTGTTTTCCGGCATCGACAAGGTTGTAGAACTTTTCCGCGTCAAGGTTCAGGCCAGAAATTTGCCCCGCGATCTCGCCGTCAAGCAGGACGGTAAGGCTGTTGATGCGTCCTGCGCGAATATCGGTCAATTCACCGCCAGAAAAACTGTAGCGCAGGCCCATGCCAAAGTAGCAAATGCTGCCCATCCCGATGCCAAGCTGCAGGTTGGTGCTGTTGGCAACAACGCGGGCTCCGTCAAAAAGGGCATCGGTTTGAAGATCGCGCCAGTCAACGCCGGGGTTCAAGGGACTTGAAAAAACGGCCATCGCTTTGTCCTTTCGCCTGTTAAATATCCTGTGCTTTACTGCGTAATCAGAAAATCACCCGCTGTCAGTATCGTTCCCGGAACCATCAGCCCGAATGCCACTTTCGCGGCCCCGCCCGCGCCGTCAGCATCAAACCAAAGCCGACCGTTGATACTGTTATAGATGATCCGGTCATTTGCATCCAATGCTGTCGTGCCGAGCACGAACCTCCCCGCTGCAAGCGCCCCTATCGGCCCGGCTGTGGTGAAAACATCGTTGTCCAGATCCATACGGTCTATACCCGCCTCATACCCGTTGATGAAATCAACGGCATCCGCCCCGATGGCGGCGTCGAAAACAAAAACATCGGTACCAGACCCGCCGATCATCGAGTCTGCGCCCGCACCGCCGGTCAGGGTGTCATTGCCAGCGCCGCCAAACAGAAAGTCGCCGCTGCTGCCGCCAACAAGCAGATCATTTTCCGTGCCGCCATCCAGAAGGTCGATCCCGCCACCCCCGTACAAGCGGTCATTCCCCAACTGACCTTCCATCGAATCCTTGCCCGACCCACCGTAACCCCGGTCTGCCCCCGCCTCGGCGGTGAACACATCATTGCCAACGCCGCCATAGTAAAGGTCGGCCCCGTTGCCACCATAGGCATAGTCATTCCCACCACTGCCCACGATGCGATCCCTGCCGTCACCCCCGACGAGCGAATCGCCCAAAGTGCCGCCATACAGGCTGTCGTTGCCAGCGTCGCCAGTAAGGTAATTCAGCCCCCGCCCGCCGTAGATCACATCCCGCCCGTCACCACCCGAAAGACTGTCGTCGCCTCTGCCCCCAGACATCCTGTCCGCGCCGCCCCCACCCAAAAGCGTGTCGCCCAACGCTGATCCGGTCACCACATCATTGCCCGAAAGGACCAGATCCCTCAGCGCTTCGTTGCTGTCCAAGGCCGCTTCAAAGAACGCTTCCGCGTTTTGGTTCCAGTTTGTGATCGTCCAGATAACATCCCCGCCGTTTGTCATCCGCAGGCTGTCGAAGGTACCCTTGATCGGCTGCACAAGCGGAAAAGCCGCAATCCAAACCAATCCGGTTGCCTGCAGGACGACAGCGTTTCCGGGCCCTTCGGCCTTGCGAAAGAAAGAATCGGAAAAGGTGACCGTGTTGTTGTAACTGACCAGAAAATCCAGGAAGTCTTGCGTATTGGCGCCGTTTCCGGCGATGGGTTTGTAGGTGAAATTGGGCATTTCAGGCTCCTCAGTATTGGGGCTTTTGCCGTCATGTGGTGGCCATGCGCCTGCCGAAGCATATCAGGGTTTTGGCAGGTGCACTTTTGTCCGATCCTAGCCGATCACCCTGAAATCACCCACCGAAAGGTCGACAGTAGCAGTCATCGGATCGAGATCGAAAACAATCGTGATCAGCTTTTTGCCCGCCCCGCCCGCGCCGTCCCGATCATACCAAAGTCTGCCGGTTGCCTCGTCATAAATGATCCGGTCCGTCGCATCGGTGGCATTCATGCCTTCGCGATACATGGACGGTTTCAGATTGCCGGGGGTGCCCAGCGCCTTGAACGCATCATTATCCAGCAGGATTTCATCATTCCCATCGCCCCAGTCACTGATGAACGGGTTGTTGGTCAGGTTCGCGGTGCCACGGAACACGAAATCGTCGGCACCCGAGCCGCCGGTCAGGGTGTCAAAGTCGATACTACCCACCAGCGTGTCATTCCCGTCACCGCCATTCTGATACTGCAGGCCCGCCCCGCCCGTGATGAAATCATCACCATTGCCACCGGTCAGCGTTTCGAAATTCCCGCTCGAACCACCATAAAGCCGATCATTCCCATCACCGCCATTCAGGTAATCCTGACCGCT
>JANMDH010000158.1:0-6977 GCA_031376195.1 Gemmobacter sp.
TTCCGTTATAGGTAAACCCTGTTCCGGTAAACGTGACGTCAAACCCTGTGAAATCGCTGTCTGCGCCAAGTTCAAAAGTAAACACTGTGGATGTGCTGGTTGTCACCAGAGTCGTGTCGTCCGCTTCAAACAGCCGCCCCGGCCAATCTACCAGATCGCTATAAGCGGTGGTCATCAATACGCGTGCCATGTGATATTCCTCCCGATGATTAAATTCCAAAAATCCGTCACTATGATCAGATGTGGACGACTTCTGGTGTAAAGTAACGCCGCAAATCAAAATGTGTTCCATGCACCGTGCAGGCGTTGGTCATCGCTGAAATTTTTCGGCACTGTCGCAGGTCTGAGATGCCAGTCTTAAACGAAATCATTTCTTGAAGGGACAGGGCCCTTCCTCATCCACTCTGATGGTCGAATCCGGAAAGCGCAAGCAAACAGAGCGGTCCGGCAAATCGGGGCTTGGGCGACGATCCATCAAACCACTGGGCCGCCTGCGCAACGTAACCCAATGCTCGACGATCAATCGCCCTCTTCCATCGCGTCATCATCTTCTTCAGTGACGTTCATGTTTTCCAGATGCTTGGCGATCCCCTCTTCCACGTCGCGGAAATAGGTCAGCTTGCCGTTTTCCAAAACGGCCGTCGATGTACACAATCGCCGGATCTGAGCCATCGAATGTGTCACCACGATTGCCCCGCTATACCGCAAGCGTTCCATGAAGATATTCGCACTTTTCTGGCGAAAACTGGCGTCCCCGACGCTGGTCACTTCGTCCACCAGATAGGTGTCGAAATGAATGCCCATCGACACGCCAAATGACAATCGCGACCGCATACCAGATGAATAGGTGCGAACCGGCTGATGGAAATGGTCGCCAAGTTCTGCAAACTCTTCCACGAAATCCAGCAGCTCGTCCGTGTCCACGCCGTGCGCGCGGGCCACAAACCGGGTGTTCTGACCGCCCGTCAGATCGTTGTGAAAGCTGCCGCGAAATCCTACGGGCCATGAGATTGTGCCGGAACTTTCGATGCTTCCACTATCGATCTCGGTCGAGCCCGCAATCATCGCCAGAAGGGTGGATTTCCCAGCCCCATTGCGACCCAGCAGACCAACAGATTCCTTGGTGGGAAAGTTCATGTTGATATTGCTGGCGACGACCTTTTTGGACGCCCCAAGATGGAAGACCTTATTCAGGTTCCGTATCCGGATCATGACTTAGCGCCGGTCTCGAATGCTGTAAAAGATCAGGGTGGCAAGCGACCAGCCCAGAAACAGGATGACGCCCGTCATCAGCAGGATTTGCCAGTAGCTGGGATAGATCGACCCCTGCGCCAACGTCGGCTCGACATGTGCTGCAAGGTAGCGACTTTTGCGGTTCGCTTCGGCCTGCGCGTTATTATAAATCAACGTTGCAGACCTGAACGCCTCTTCAGCGACCTCGCGGTCAACCGCCAAGCCTTCATATTCTGCAACGATCTGGGCATAGTCGCGACCACCTGCAGCACCATCGGGACCGATGCCGAATTTCTGACGCTCATCTGCCAAACGCCGTTCGATCGTGGCAATGCGAATTTCCATAGGGGGCAGACGAGAGTCGTTTTCGCGGGCAACGGCCTTGAGCACGTCAAGGTCGATCATCGCACCGGCCAGCTCTTCTTCCAACTTGTTGATCAGAACCTGTCGGCCTTGCGCGTCAGTTGTGGGATCAAGAACCTGATTGTCCGACCGATACTTCATGATAGCCACGCGAATCTCTTTCAGCCGACCGCCGGCCCGCGCAAGTTCTTCACGGGCATAGCGCGTGGCATCTTCGCGTGCAGCTTCTGCCAGCCGGTTGATCATCAGCGACGAGTAACCGATGATCGCTTGCCCGATTTTTTGCGCCTCTTCGGGCGAAAAGGCCCGCACTTCCAGCCCGAGCAAGCCTGTGGACTCGTTGTATTCGACTTTGACCATACTTTCCCAGTAGGATTGTTTTGCCTCGATGTTCGCATCGGGTTTAAGCGAAAACCACGGGTCGCCCGTATAGTCCCGGCCATAGATCGAAAACAGATCAAGGTCTTGGTCGACACGCGCCACCAAGTCGGGGCTGCGGATGTAGTCGTACAGAATTTCCGCGTCAGTTGACGCCGACCCGGTGATCTGGCTTAGCCCGCCCAACATGTCGACTGTAGCAGCGCCTTCTTCTTTTCGGATCGAGAACCCGGCGATGGATGCGTATTGATCCTGGGCCGATATGAAGAGGTAACCCGCAATCAACACCAGCGGCGTAAGAACGACGATGACGAACGAAGCGAGCGTAAATTTGTGCCGTCTGCGAAGCCCTGCGCGGGCCGCTGGCGGCCGGATCGGCACTTTTGGCTGGGCCGGGCTGGTGCCCACGGGCCCGATGGGTGGGACAATGGGGCCGACAGTCGGCATCTTGATCGGGGTGACAATCGTGCTGTCATCGGCGGGTGCCTCGGGGCTGACAAGCAGGCGCCGACGTTCTGGCACAGACAACAATGCCGGACCAAGGATCGGGCTGCGCCGCCGTCCTGCGGAAAGTCTGCGTTGTCCGCGTTCTTCTATTGCCGTTGTCCCATCTGCCGGCGCGGGCGGTTCGACGGGCGCGGAACGCACAGGGGCTACAGCGGCATCAGCCTCTGACACGGCTGTTGAAGGGCGATTAGCCTGTTCCGATTCCACCCAAAATCCCTTTTCTGCATGGCTGTCGGGTCCAGCCCGCTCTTTTTTTGGCCTGAGGTGATGTTAAACGTCACGTCGCCAAAACCAAATTGCTCTCCAAGGCTTCTTACTACTATAGACAGCGCCAGAGAATCCAGACGAAAAAAGGGCGGTGGCGTCGGTCCGCGCGTGCGTATCGGATGAGCTGATCTGCCACGGCTTACACAAGGCGTTCCTGCGATGAAAAATCGGCCCGCAAATTTCATTCCGATGGCACAGCGCCCGGGCCGTTTGACACAGCCCTGGCGAACCATCCGGTCCATTATCGCGCTTATCTTGCGCGAAATGACCACCACCTACGGGCGTTCCCCTGGCGGCTACATCTGGGCTTTTCTGGAACCGATCGGCAGCATTTTGGTGTTGACCCTGGTGATCAGCCTTGGCCTGCGGCTCCGTCAGCCTTCGCTTGGTGTCAACTTTGCGATGTTCTACGCGACCGGGGTGCTGGTATTCGGGATGTATCAAAGCACCCAAAGCAAAGTCGCTAAAAGTATTAGTTATTCCCGCGCGTTGCTGCGATATCAATCTGTGCGCTTTTTCGACACGATCATCGCGCGGGTCATTCTGAACTTCATCACGCAGGCCAGCGTGATGCTGATCATTTTTGCAGTGATCGCCGGGTTCGCAGAGACACGCACACAGATGGATTTCCGCTTTGTTCTACTGGCCATGATGATGGCAGCAGCGCTTGGCGCAGGATTGGGCGTGATCAATGCGCTGTTGATGCCCTTGTTCCCCGTCTATGCGTCGATCTTCGGTATCTTGACGACACCGCTTTTCTTTACCTCGGGTGTCTTGTTCTTGTACGAGGATCTGCCCTCCGGCGCGCAGGGGGTCGCATGGTATAATCCGCTGATCCATATCACAGCCATGATGCGACACGGTTTCTATGCGCAGTATGACGCCGAATTTGTGTCGCCAATGTTTGTGTTCACCATATCGCTGGTGCTGGGTGTCATCGGATTTGCGCTGATCAGCCGCTATTACAGGTATGTCGTTGACCGCAGTTGATGAGCTCATCCAGTCATCCAAGGTGGGTTGCCGCCAGATAGCATCATCGCCATATTGGCTAAAACCTTGAAGGCACGTATGGCAGATAGTCCCAATCCTGGCTGGCACGGCACCACCATACTGGCCGTTAGACGGGGCGGGCAGGTCGTTGTTGCTGGCGACGGGCAGGTCAGTCTTGGCCAGACCGTGATCAAGGGAACTGCGCGCAAGGTTAGACGCCTTTCACCCGGCGGGCGCGATGTGGTAGCTGGTTTTGCAGGATCAACCGCCGATGCGTTTACCTTGCTGGAGCGACTGGAAAAAAAGTTGGAGGCGCTGCCAGGCCAGCTTGCCCGCGCGAGTGTAGAGTTGGCGAAAGATTGGCGGATGGACAAATACTTGCGCAATCTTGAGGCAATGCTGATCGTCACCGACGGGCGGGATCTTTTCGTGATAACAGGTGCGGGTGATGTGCTAGAGCCTGAACATGATGTCGCAGCCATCGGATCAGGCGGTAATTACGCCTTGGCCGCAGCGCGTGGCTTGATGACGACCGACCTGTCAGCCGAAGATATTGCCCGTCGCGCAATGGCCATCGCGGCTGAGATTTGTGTGTATACCAACGGCAATCTGACCGTTGAAACAATAAGTGGTTAGGGAACGATTGTGCAGTTTACAAATGATGATATCCAGTCTGCGGTGGCCACGGGAATCTTGACTGAAGCGCAGGCTGCCAGCCTGATTGCACTGGCAGCGGCGCGGCAAGGTCAGCGCGATCAGCTTTCTGCAGACGATGAACCCTTTGAGTTCTTTCGGGGTTTTGCGGAAATATTCGTGTCGGTCGGGTTATTGTTGCTGATTGTCGGCGTTCTTGCACTGACGCAGGTCTATGGCGGCTTTCTGACACCGGCACTCGCCGCATTCCTGTGCTGGACCTTTGCCCGTTATTTTACCCTCAAACGACGCATGGCCCTGCCCAGCATCGTTCTTGTGTCGGGCTTTGCTTTGGGCGCGGCGATTTCCATCGCGTTGGTCATGGGACATCTGATCCCCGATTGGCAGAAAGACCGCACAACACTCGGCGGCTATTTTCTGCTGGTTCTGGCCGCACTCGCCCTTTGGTACCGAACCTTCCGCGTGCCCTTCACGATGTTTATGGCGGGCTTGACCGCGATGGGACTTATTTTCGTGATGACCGACAGCATGATCCCATTGGAAACTGGCATCAATTCCTGGTCATCAGTCTTTGATCTGCGACAAGGGTCGGGCATGGCCATGGGGACATTGATCTTTGGTTTTGTCGCGCTTGCGGCAGGTTTGTTCTTTGACATGCGCGATCCTTACCGCCTCAGCCGCTGGTCGGATTGCGGGTTCTGGCTGCATATTCTGGCGGCCCCGGCCTTGGTCAACACATTTGCCCTAACGGCCTATAACAGCGGGGATATATCCGGCAAGGTACTGCTTGCCCTGACCCTTGTGCTTGTCGCTCTGCTTGCCCTGATCATCGACAGGCGATCCTTTCTGACGGCGGGGGTTGTCTATCTGGGTATTCTGGTCGCTTGGGCCCTGCAGTCCGGGGGGGATCCTGCGCCGATGGCTTTTGTCTTGCTGGTTCTTGGTGCCATCCTGACCGTCATGGGCACCTTTTGGACGCAAATGCGCGGCTATATCATGCGATTCCTGCCCGACTTTCCCGGGAAAACCCGCCTACCGCCCTATGTGACCGTCGAATGACCAGCCTGACGCCCCGCGAAATCGTATCAGAACTGGACCGACACATCATCGGGCAGGCCGACGCAAAGCGTGCGGTCGCCGTCGCGTTGCGCAATCGTTGGCGGCGCAAGCAGTTGGGCGACGATCTGCGGGATGAGGTTTACCCCAAAAATATCCTGATGATCGGGCCAACCGGGGTGGGTAAAACCGAAATCAGCCGCCGGCTTGCAAAACTAGCGCGCGCACCCTTCCTCAAAGTCGAAGCTACAAAGTTCACGGAAGTGGGCTATGTCGGCCGTGACGTCGACAGCATCATTCGCGATCTGGTGGATTCGGCCATGATAGACACCCGCGCCCGGATGCGCGAAGACGTGAACGCCCGGGCCAAGGCCGCAGCCGAAGACCGGGTGATTGAGGCCGTGGCTGGCAAGGATGCGCGGGACCAGACGCGCGAAATGTTCCGGGCCAAACTGAAAAAAGGTGAACTGGACCAGACCCTGATCGAAATCGACATTTCTGAAACCGCCAGCCCGTTTCCGATAATGGGCGGGATGGGCGGGGGGATGGATATGCAGATGCAGGGCCTGCAGGAAATGTTCGGTAAAGCGTTCAACCGATCAACACGCAAGCGGATGACAGTGGCGGAAAGCTATGACATCCTAGTGAGCCAGGAAGCCGACAAATTGCTGGATGATGAGGCAGTCAAGGCTGCCGCACTTGAGGCTGTTCAGGAAAACGGGATCGTCTTTCTGGACGAGATCGACAAGATCTGTGCCCGGGCCGACGCGCGCGGGGCGGATGTCAGCCGAGAAGGCGTGCAGCGCGATCTTCTGCCCTTGATTGAGGGCACCACGGTTTCAACGAAATATGGGCCAATCAAGACCGACCATATCCTGTTCATTGCCAGCGGCGCGTTTCACACGGCAAAACCATCCGATCTTTTGCCAGAACTGCAGGGCAGGCTACCGATCAGGGTGGAACTGCAGCCGCTTACCGAAAGTGACTTCGTACGCATCCTGACAGAAACAGACAACGCGCTGACCCGGCAGTATGCAGCGTTAATGGGAACCGAAGGGGTAGTTGTGACGTTCACATCCGATGGCGTGAGTGCGTTGGCGCGAATTGCAGCTGAGGTGAACGGATCCGTGGAAAACATCGGCGCGCGCAGGCTGTACACAGTGATGGAGCGGGTGTTCGAAGAGTTGTCGTTTACGGCACCGGACCGCTACGGTGACCGCGTCACGGTCGACGCCGCGTTTGTCGAGGCGCAGATTGGCGCGCTGGCGCGGTCAACGGATGTCAGCCGCTATGTCCTTTAGCTTCGACTTCAAATCTGCAAAGTCTTCTGCGAAATTTGCATCCGTTCTGTTCGCTGTCCTGATCCTGACGGGCTGTGCCCCCCGGGGCATGCTGACGTTAGACCCATCTGCAGTTGTCGTGGGGGATGTTTCCACCATCTTCGTCGGCACAACCCGCGCGATTGACCCGGCGGTCGGACTTTATGGATCCGAGCGATCGGAAACAGTGCAGTATAGCCGGTTCGATGT
>JANMDH010000167.1:0-5594 GCA_031376195.1 Gemmobacter sp.
TGTCCAACGTCGCGGCTTTCGACCGGCGCGGCGGTTTTCCGACGGTGGTCATATCCTCGATATGCAGTTTCACCATATCCCCCAACTTCGTCAGCCGACCAATCCGCGCGCTGACTGGCGTTTCGTTGCGGTCCACCGACAGCTCGGCTAAACGGGACCATCGAAGCGCATCATCGCGCCGCAAAAACGTTTCGCTGGACATACCGCCCCTTGCTGCAGACCTGCGCGCGTTATGAGCCGGAGGAGAGCATTGCGATGGTCGGCGGCTCAAATGCAAACCGTTGTCGTAGCGCGGCGAGAAGGGGCGTGGAAATGGCCGACATGCAGACGATCTTACAATTTGAGACTACATAAAAAATGACAGAATATCAACCACATAGACTGTCCATTGCCCCGATGATGGACTGGACAGACCGTCACTGCCGGGTCTTTCACCGTCAAATGACGCGCCGCGCCATGCTCTACACCGAAATGGTCACCGCCCCCGCTGTCATCCATGGCCCGCGCGACCGCCTGCTAGGGCATGCCGACACCGAACATCCCGTCGCCCTGCAACTCGGCGGGTCGGATCCCGCCGAACTGGCGCAAGCGGTGCGACTGTCCGCCCCGTTTGGCTATGACGAGATCAACCTGAACGTTGGCTGCCCGTCAGACCGTGTCCAGTCCGGCTGTTTCGGGGCCGTCCTGATGGAGCGTCCCCAACTGGTCGCCGATTGCGTGGCCGCCATGCTGGCGGTAAGCCCGGTGCCCGTGACCGTGAAATGCCGGATCGGCGTCGATGATCAGGTGCCCGAAGACGTGTTGCCCGCCTTCATCGAAACCGTCAGCGGGGCAGGGGTCACGCATTTCATCATCCATGCGCGCAAGGCATGGCTGCAAGGCCTGTCACCCAAGGAAAACCGCGAAGTGCCACCGCTCGACTATCCCTTGGTCGTGGCGATGAAACAGGCATTCCTGCATCTGACCATCTGCATCAACGGTGGTATCACCAGCCTCGATCAGGCGCGCGCCTTTCTCGATCAGGGCCTCGACGGCGTCATGCTGGGCCGTGCTGCCTATCACGATCCGGCTGGCGTCCTGATCGGGGCGGACGCGCTTTGGGGCGACACCTTCGCCCCGGATGCGCATCAGGTCGTCGATGCGATGCGCCCCTATATCGCCGCCCATCTGGCGAAAGGTGGGCGCCTGCACCAGATCACCCGCCACATGCTCGGCCTGTTTCAGGGCCGCCCCGGCGCGCGCGGCTGGCGGCGCGTGCTGTCGGAACAGGCCAATAGGCCCGGCGCTGGGCTGGAGGTGGTGGATGCAGGCCTGAAGTCACTTCAGGCCCAGGCGGCGTAAGACGGGGCGACGCCCCGTTCTGGGTAACACACCAAAGCCGGGCGGACGCAGATCGCCTCAGCGTGCAGTCATTCCGGCAACCGCTTCAAAAGCCGGAAGGCTCGCCTCGATCATGTCGTGTGTCCCGGTCAGGCTGATTCTGAAATCGCAAGGACGCTCGAACAGTGTGCCCGGCATCACATAGACGCCATGCCCCGCCAATGCGGCCGTGAAGGCCAACGCGTCGCCACCGGGCGCTTTTCCCCACAAATAGAACGCGCCTGCAGGCTTGGTCATCTCATAACCCCATTGCGTCATCGCGTTGTAAAGCCGGTCGCGCTTTCGCTGATAGGCGGGAACGTCGATTGACACCTTTTCCAGATCTTTCACCGCATACTGCAGGATAGAATCCGGAAAGGCGCATCCCGATGATACCTGTGTATTCTCGGCGGTTGTCCGCAGCGTGACGCGGGCCTCTGCGGGCATGTCAGGACAGATCGCCAGATAGCCCAGCCGCAATCCCGGTGCCAAAAGAACCTTGCCGAAACTGTAGTCGATCAAAGTCCAGGGATAGACTTGGGCCGGACTCGTAAAGCCGATGCCGTCGAACCGGATCTTGCGATACGGCTCGTCCGACAGGATGAAAATCGGACGCCCGAATTCGGCTGATTTTTGGTGCAGCATCGCGGCCAGTTCTTCCAGCCTGTCGCGGCTGTAAATCACCCCTGTCGGGTTGTGCGGCGTATTGACGATGACGATCCGCGTGCGCGCCGTGATCGCGTCCGCGATCGCGTCAACATCCAGATCGAAGTCCGCATCGCGCAACCGGACTTTGACAGCCACCGCGTGGCACAACGACAGGCTGGTTTCGTACAAAAACCAGCCCGGCAGCGGAATGATGCATTCGTCCCCGGGATCCAGAAGCATCGAGAATGCCAACGTGATTGCGCCATAAGCGCCCAAGGTCATGGCAATATCTTCGGGCGCAAAGTTCAGCCCAAGGTCGGCCCGCAATCCTTCGGCAATAATGCGGCGCGGTTCGGCCTCGCTCAACTTGTAGGCAAACCAGTCCGTCGCCTTTGGCTCGATATGGGTGCGCAGCGCGCTTACCAGCGCGGGCAACGGCGGCTCATGCGGGTTGCCAAAGGTCAGGTCCGCCACAACACCCCCTGCGGGCACGGCATTCTTGTAGTTCTGGAAAAAATTCAGAACACCCTGCAGGTCACGGCCTGCCGAACCGGAATGATCGGATATGAGTTTCATAAAATACTCTCCAAAATCAGGGCCAACCGGCCGCGTCAGGACTCTAAATTCGATTTGAATAAGGCGTTTGCGGCCAGCAATGAAACGATGATTGTGCGACGACACGCATTTCAGCTTACGCCTGCCGACCCGAACTGCAAACGGAAATTTTGGCCGCACTACCCCGGCGCAGGCCCGGACTGGCAGTGTCGGGGTTCAAACCCGCCCCCCTTACGCCATCACTCCCTGCCTCGGGATCATCCGGCTGAACCCGAACGCCAGCACCGCGCAGGCCGCAATCGCGCCCAGCATCGGCACCACTGTTCCGTCCAGGAAAACCGACGCCCCCCCCATCATCGCCGCCCCGATCAGCATCTGCATCGTGCCCCCCAGCGATGACGCGAGGCCTGCATTGTCGCCGTGATCCTCCAGCGCCAGAACCATGCAGGTCGGGATCACCAGCCCAAGGAACGCATTGCCCACAAACAAGCCCGCCATCGTCAGTGGCAGGCTGATGAACCCCACAAGTGCTGCACCGAACAACGCGATCTCCACTGCCGCAAACCCCATCGTGGCCACCCCCACCACGCGCAACGCCCCGAACCGCTGCCCCATGCCCGCCGCGAACTGCGACGCCGCAAAGAACCCGACGGCATTCAACGCGAAGGCAAGCGAAAATTGCGTGGGCGTCAGCCCGAACTGCCGGGTGTAGACGAACGAGGCGCTGGCGATGAACACGAAAAAGCTCGCCATCGCGAATCCGCCAAGGAACGTCAGGATCAGAAACCCCCGGTCGGTGATCAGCCTCGCAAACCCCGTCCGCATCGCCGCCCCCTCGAACGGCACGCGGTCCGCCGCGCCAAGCGTTTCCGGCAGGGCAAACCGGATCAGGAACAGGCTCAGTCCGGCGGCCAGCAGCAACGCCCAGAACACCCAGCGCCAGTCCGCAATCGCGAGCAACCCGGACCCCGCCAAAGGCGCCAGCATGGGCGAGATTGAAATCACGATCATGATCGACGCCATCATCTTCGTCGCCGCATGCCCCGTGGCCAGATCGCGGATCACCGCGCGCGGCACCACCATCACTGCCGCCCCGCCCAATCCCTGCACCGCCCGCCCCGCGATCAGCCAGCCAATTGTCGGGGCCAGCGCACAGATCAGCGTGCCTAGGGTGAACACGCCCAGCCCCGCATACAGCGGCACCTTTCGCCCTGCCTGATCGGCCCAGGGGCCATAGATCATCTGCGCCACGCCAAAGGCTATGAAATACGAAACAATCGTGCCCTGCACCCCCTGCATCGACGTGCCAAGATCGGTCGCAATCGTGGGCATGGCGGGCAGATACATGTCGATGGCAAACGGGCCGACCGCCGACAAAAGCCCAAGGATCAGCGCAATACGCAACGGTGACGGGGACATCAGGTGTCCTTTCAAAAATGCCTAAAAAGATTGGATGCCCCTTGCTAATCCGCCCGTTTGGCAAAGGCCAGACCCAATCGTTCAACCTTTTGTGGCACTTGCACCCGCGCCGTTATATGCCGAACCAACCACACCGGATCAGGATGAACCATGCCCGATATTGCCGCCTTTCTGCCGATGCTGGGCCTTCTTCTTGCAATCGGGGCGTTTGCCGGCGTTATCGCGGGTCTGCTGGGGGTCGGGGGCGGTATCGTCCTCGTCCCCGCCTTCTTCTATGCCTTCGGACACCTTGGTTACGGCGGCCCGCAACTGATGCAGGTCTGCCTTGCCACTTCGCTTGCCACCATCGTTGTCACCTCTGTCCGCTCCATCCTCGGCCATCACCGCAAGGGCGCTGTCGACTGGGCCATCCTGCGCGCCTGGGGCCCCTACATCGCCGCTGGCGCCCTTGCCGGCGTGCTCGTCGCAGCCTCGCTCAAATCGGTCACCCTCCAGGCCATCTTCGGCATCCTTGCCCTGATCGCCGGGCTTTACATGGCCTTCGGGCGCGATCACTGGCGGCTTGGGCCCCAAAGGCCCGCCGGGCCGCGCCGCGCGGGGCTCGGTGGCAGCCTCGGCTTTTTCTCCTCGCTCATGGGCATCGGCGGCGGCACTTTCGGCGTCCCCATGATGACCCTTTATTCCCTGCCCATCCACCGCGCCGTCGCCACTGCCGCAGGCTTTGGCCTGATGATCGCCGTGCCCTCCGCCATCGGATATCTGTTCCTTGCCGTCGAAAACCCGCCCCCCCTGACCATCGGGGCCGTCAATCTGCCCGCCTTTGCCGTCATCATCGCGATGACCCTGATCACCACCCCCTTTGGTGTCCGGCTTGCCCATGCGATGGATGCAAAACCCCTCAAACGCGCTTTCGCCATCTTCGTTATCGTCGTGGCCCTCAACATGCTGCGCAAGGTCGCCGGATGGTAGCGCTGGCAGGCTGGGCCGTCCTCGGCCCCGATCCCCGCATTGCCGATTGGGCCGCCGCCGCCCTGCCATTGGCAAAGCGCGTGCTAGCCCAAAGTGCCGAACCCTGGCGCTGCGGCGGCACATGGTTCGTCGGCGTCGATGCCCTGCCCAACGGCCCCGACGGTGCGGTCGGGCGGGTGCCCTTTCCATGGGCCGCCTTGCCCCTGCAGCCTGAGCCCCTGCATCCCGCCCAGATTTCCGTCATCCGCCCCGGTTATCCCCGCGCCGATGCGGGTGAATCGGAAACCGCCGCACGTTTTCGCCGCAACCGCGATGCCGCCCATCTGGATGGCTTGCTTCCCCTCGGCCATCCGCCCCGCAGGTTCATCCGGGAACCGCATGCTTGGATCCTCGGCCTGCCCCTGAACGACACGACGCCCGACGCCTCCCCGCTCGTCGTCTGGGAAGGCAGTCACCACATCATGCGCACAGCACTCATTAACGCGCTTGCCCCGCATCCCCCCGCCGACTGGGCCAATATCGACGTCACCGACGCCTACACCGCCGCCCGCGCCCATGTCTTTGATGTCTGTCCCCGCCGCGAAATTCCCGCCCGTCCCGGTCAGGCCACGCTGCTCCACCGCCTCACCATCCACGGCGTCGCC
>JANMDH010000191.1:0-3883 GCA_031376195.1 Gemmobacter sp.
GCGCGAAAGATATAGGCCGACCCGTCGATCAGGTGCAGATGATGTCCCTTGCCGAATGTGCTGGTCATGATCCGCCCTTCCGTTGTTCAAAGACTGGTTTGCCACGATCCGCGCCAAGGTTCTACCCAGTTCAATCCGGCACAAACCGCCAGACTGACATGCGCACCGCATACGGTGTCGGTGTCCAGCGCCCGAAGGGCACCCCCGCTTTTGCCATCAGCTCTGATACCCATACATTGCAGGTGCGAAATATGTTAAAGCCATCTTTGCCCACGAAAAAGCTGTCGCTTAGGGTAAAACCCGGGTCGGGCAGGGCCATGGGCTGACCATCCGGCCCGATCTTGAAACCCGCAAGAACAGCGTCTGTTAAACGGCTGAACTGGCCGGGCGTTAGGGCCAGCAGGTCGATCCTGCTGAAATCCCCGATCCGCCCCGCAACGTCCACGCGCAAGACGGATGTATCGCCAAGAATGCCGCGTGCAACCGCCCCTACCGACAGGTCGGCATACCCGCCCACAGTCGTATAGAAATCATGCGCCCCCCAGCCGATCACCAGCCATTCCGCAGCCGGATCGTCTGTCGGGACGCCCGTGTCGGCGGCAAAGGCCAGACGCTCACGCAGGTCCGGCGTCAGTGGAATCAAAAGGTCGGTATGGATCGGCCCGACAATCAGCCCAACACGGTACAGGTCATTTGTCGCGGCCGGAACACGTGCGCCATTCCCGATCACGCCGCCAATGACCGCGCCCGCCAGATACAGACCAATGAACACACACAGCGCTGCGACTGCTTTCCCGATCCACCCGAAGACCCGTCGCAAGATCACTTGACCGCGTCAGCCTTGCTTTCATGCACATAGCGCTTGTCGCAATAGCCGCACTCGACCCAGCCCCTGTCTTCCGGGATCGTCAGCCAGACACGCGGATGCCCCCCCACGCCGCCATCGCAGGCCACTTTCCAACTCGTCGTGACTTCGGTTTCCGGCGCGGCGATGGGCATGGGGCAGGCTCCTTGCGGTTTCGCGTGAACCTAGCCCATCATGTGATCCACGAAAAGGCAGGTTCTGCGGTCACGGGAATGATCGGCGCATCCCGGATAACATGGCAAGTCCGAACAGAAGGGTCGCAAGCAGCAGGGAAAACGCATACCCCACCAGCCCATAGCCGACAGCCCCCACCACCCCCCCGATCAGGAACATCCCGATCAGGATCAGCAAAAGGCGCAAGTTGGCCGTGTTCGCGCGCGTGCCTTCCCCCGGATACCGCCATCCATATGCCGCCCGGCCGCATTCAATCCCAATGTCGGTGATCATTCCGGTCGCGTGGGTCGTGCGGATCCGCGCGCCCGAGATTTTGGTGATCGTGGCGTTCTGAAAGCCCATGATAAAACACAGCAAAGCCAGCCCCGACAAACGCTCCATGCCACCGTCCATATCGGACAGCCCCAATCCCGCTAGGATCAGGAACAACATCCCCTGTATCCCAATCGTCAGAGCATACTGATGCCGCCGCATCCGGCGTCGTGCCCAGTTGATGGCAAAACTGGAACTTGCCGCCCCGGTCACGAACAGGCCAATCGCCAGCACACCTTGTCCCAAAAGCTGAACATTGTGCAGCACCAGATTGTCCGCAACCTGCGACAGATAGCCGGTCATGTGCGAGGTATAGCGCCCCAGCAGAATAAAGCCCCCCGCATTTGCACAGCCCGCAACACCCGCAAGGATGATGGCAAGCGCGCGATCGGTTGACGCTGTTCTGCGATGTGCTGCAATCAGGCTGGCACGGCGCAGGGCGGATGGTTTTCGGAAAAGCCGGGTCATGGGGGCCGCGCTCGGTTGGGTGGGCTGGCGTCCTGGGCCTGCCCGCAATGCTTGATCCTGCAAGCCCCGCACTTCAATGCCCATTTCGGATTGCGGCCCCGGGCGCACCAAAGTTGCACCAACCCGCCGGGTCTTCCTAGCCTTGCTATCGGATAACAACCCCGCCGCCCCCCCCGCGATATTGGATAGCGGGGCAGGGTGCCCCCATGTGTCATCCATGGCCCGAACCCGGGCACTTGCGCTGCGGCCCGCATCAGGCCGCTGGGCCGGTTCAAAGACCGGCAGGATGAGGATGACATGGCGAACTATGGCACAACCGGAAACGATACGCTTGTCGGCACATTCGGGGCCGAGCGCATGTATGGCGGCGCGGGCAATGACCTGATTTCCGCCGGGGGCGGCAACGACAGCCTGTATGGCGGCACCGGGCGCGACGTCATGTATGGCGGGGCTGGGTCGGACCTTCTGTATGGCGGTGCGGGTCTGGATTACCTGTCCGGCGGGTCGGGCGCCGATGCCTTCGTGTTCAACACCCGCCCCGCCGGCGACGGCTGGGCCGAGGCGGACGTGGTCCGCGATTTCACCAGCGAGGATATGGTCGCCATCGACAATGCGGTCTTCCCGAACCTGACCGTCGAAGGCTGGTTGCCGTCCTACATGTTCAAGGTTGTCGGCGATGCGCGGGGCGTGGTCGATAGCAATGACCGCCTGATCTACAATGACCGGACAGGATATCTGACCTATGACTGGAACGGATCGGCCACCGGCGGACGTGTCCTGATCGCCGAGTTTGAGGGCGCGCCAGACCTGCGGGCGTCCGACATCTATATCGTCTGATCGCGAAAGGAACTCAGCCAGCCGAACCGCCCCGGCGCGGTCGGCGCATATTCGGCAGCGATCCAGCCCTCATAACCCGCCGCAGTGATGCGGCGGGCATGGTTTTGCGCAACCGCGCAGGGTTCCGCGCGGTTGGGAAAGCCCGCGATCTGAACATGGGTGGCATGGGCCATATGGCGGTCCCAAACCGCGTCCGCATCGCCATGAATGCGCACCGCGTGCCACAGATCGAACTGCAGGCCGATGCCGGGGCTTGCCAGATCGGCCAGCACCTGCGCTGCCTGATCAAAGTCGTTCAGGAAATAACCCGGCATATCCTGCGCATTCAGCGGCTCGATGGTCAGCGCCAGACCCATGGCCTGCCCCGCCGCCCAATCCAGATTGCGACGGTATGTCTGATTGGCCTCAGCCCCCGATGCCTTGCCTGCCATCACATGGATCCGCTCTGCCCCCAGCGCCCGGGCATAGGTCAGCGCCAGGGTGAAATCCGCGCGGAACTGCCCCTCAGACCCCGGGACGGCGGCCATGCCCAAGGCCCCGCCGTGTCCCGGCGTGTTGATCAGGCAAACCGGAAGGCCCTCCAGCGCCCGCTGCCATTCTGACGGTGAATGGTCATAGGGCGACAACACTTCGACCCCCTCAAAACCCGCCTTCCGCGCCAGCGAAGGGCGATCCAGCGCTGCCGCCTCGGTGAACAGCCACTGCAGATTCGCAGCAATCCGCATTACAGCTCAGCCGACGGCAGCATCGGGAAAAACACCCCCCCCGACCAGACGCCGAACCAGTCCACCCCGTCATGCACCCCGTGAACCCCCAGATCGACCAGCCGGTAGAACGATTTGCGGTCAATCAACGCCTCCAGCCCCGCCCGCACCAGCACATAAGGCGACGGCGTGCCCGATGCGTCATAGGCAAGCCTGATCGGATGCGCGCCCCCCGCCGTCACCACATCTCCCACTTGCGTCGTGAACTGAAGGTCCGCCTCGACACCCGCCCCCGTCACACTGAAATCCACCGCCACAAACGGCGCGTCATCCACCTTGATGCCCACCTTTTCGACCGGTGTGACCAGCACATAGCGATCCCCCTCCCGCCGCATGATGGAGGCGAACAACCGCACCAACGCTGGCCGTCCAATCGGCGTGCCAAGGTAAAACCAAGTCCCGTCCCGGGCGATCCGCATGTCGATGTCCCCGCAGAAAGGCGGGTTCCACAGATGCAGCGGCG
>JANMDH010000193.1:0-4253 GCA_031376195.1 Gemmobacter sp.
CTGGAGGCGGGGGATATTCCGACGCTGTTCGGCGAAGATCAGTCGCGGTATCTGCTGGCCTGTTCGGCCGAAGGGGCGGCGGCGATTGCGGCGGCGGCGGGGGATATTCCTGTGACAGTGGCCGGGCGGTTCGGTGGGGACCGGGTTGTGTTCGGGGCGGTGTCCGACAGTCTGGCCGATCTGTCGGCATTGTATCGCAGGGCTTTTGCAACGGCTGTGGGGGTTTAGGGGCAAGATGAATTTGGTACCGGGCGGCTTGCAGGTGGCGGGGCTTGCGCCTAGATTTGGGGGCAAGTGCAGGAGTGTGTCGATGCCGATGGAAGCGCGTGATATTGAAAGCCTGATCCGGGCGACGTTTCCGGCGGCGAAAGTGACGATCACGGACCTTGCAGGCGACGGCAACCACTGGGCCGCCGAGGTGATCGACGAGTCGTTTCGCGGCATGAACCGGGTGCAGCAGCAGCGGGCGGTTTACGCGGCGCTGAAGGGAAAAATGGACGGGGCGCATGGGGAATTGCATGCGCTGGCATTGACGACGAAGGTGCCGGAGTAATCTAGGATGTGTCTGTAAGGCACTGATAACAGGATAAAAGCGATGACCGCAGTTGACCAGATCAAAGACACCATCACCAAGAACGATGTCGTCCTTTTCATGAAGGGCACCAAGATGATGCCGCAGTGCGGGTTTTCTTCCCGGGTTGCGGGGGTGCTGAATTTCATGGGTGTGGAATTCGCCGATGTGAATGTGCTGGCAGATGCCGAAGTGCGGCAGGGGATCAAGGAATTCAGCGACTGGCCGACAATTCCGCAGCTGTATGTCAAAGGCGAATTTGTGGGTGGTTGTGACATCGTGACAGAGATGACCCTGTCGGGCGAGTTGGACCAGCTGTTCGCGGCCAAGGGTGTGGCGTTTGACAAGGATGCGTCGGAGAAGATCCGGGCGGCGAATACCTGAGGGTATTGCCATATCGGGCCGGATGCGGCGTTCGGTGGTTTAACCCGCTGAATTTTCTACGTTTTGGATGTATTCTTTGCGTATTGCATCCGTATGTTTTCCGTATTTTTTCCGTACATACACGCACTGCTGTGGGCCGGCGTTAACCGGTTTGGCGGAATCGCGTTATTGAGCGACCTTGCAGTCGTTCAGCAACGCCGTTTCGGTGCCTGCCGCCCCGTCTTTCCAAAACAGCATTGCCGTGTCGTCCGTGGTCAGCCAGACATAGTTCGACCCGTCCGATGGCCAGCCGTACCGGGCACCTGAAGCGGTTGGTTCGCGGTAGAGCGTGATCAGGTTGCCATCCACAACGAGGCTGGCGACCGAACCTTCGTCGCCGTCATTCACATAGACCACCGGAACCTCGACCCCGCGTTCGCAGGTATAGCGCAGCATCGTGACGTCGAGCGCCGCTTGTGCGGCACCCGGCAGCAGCATTCCTGCGACGATCATCAGCGCAAACTTATCCATGACGTGCCGCCTTTTCTTCGACGGCTGCTGCCATCGCCTCGGCCCGGGCGGCGAGTTCGGCCAGCGTATCGGTTACCGATTTAGGGATGCGCGGCACCTCAACCTTGCCGGGGGGGCGACTTTCCAGTTCAGCCAGACGCGCACGCAGGCCCTTTGCCTCATCCTCGACCGCTGCCGTCTTGTCTGCCAGCATCAGCCCGGCCATCAGCAGCATCCGCACCTCGGGCATGCGGCCCATCTGTGTGATCAGGGGCTGTGCTTCGGCGTCGAGCATCTGGGCCGCCGCTGTCAGGAACGGTTCTTCCCCCGCCTGACAGGCAACCTGGAACACCCGGCCGCCGATGGTGATGTCAAGATCAGGCATCCTGCGCCTCCGCCAAGACAAAGGGGGTCAGTTCGGACAAGATTTCCTCCAGTTCCGCGCTTTCCGAGGCGCGGATCGCGCGCAGGGCTTCGAGTTCCACGAGCATCGCCTTGTTGATCATGCTGGCATCCACCGTGCCCGAAGCCGCCGCCTCGTGCAGGACGCGGACCTGATCGCGCAGTTGCGCGGTGGTCTTGCGCAGGCGCTGCATTTCCAGACCCTGAACATCGAGTTGCCGGGTCATGACGTTTACCCGCGCCTCCAGCCCATGGACGGTCTGACCGTCGCGGTCTTTCACCGCGCGCAAGCGTTCGTTCAACTGGGCATTGGCGGTTTTCTCATCCGCCAAGGCGGCGCGCAGCTTTTCCACCTCGCCGGGTTTGGCGACAGAGTCCGTGACCGGGGCGGTCCCGCCTGCCCCTTTGCGCAGACGGTCCACGCCTTGGCCGATCCGGTCCAAGGCGGTGGTGATGCGCGCCTGAAAATCATCAATGTCGGTCATAGGGCTGCCTTGTTCCCGGTGGTCGGCGGGGCGCGCCCGGTAATCCGAATCGCATCCCGTTATGTGTTGAACTATTTTAACCTGATCTCGTCTTGAATTGCGCCCCCATTCTTTCCAATGCCTTGCGGGGCGCGCTTGATCTTGCCGGTCAGGCTGTTATTCACGCGGACGAGTGCCGTTTCCAGCCCTGAAGGATATGATCTTGGACATTGCCAGCCTGCGCGCCCAACACCCCGACCATTGGAAAAAAGCCTGTGCCATCCGGGTGCTGACGCTCGACGCGGTGGCGGCGGCCAATTCGGGGCATTCGGGCATGCCGATGGGGATGGCGGATGTGGCGACGGTGTTGTTCGAGAAACACCTGAACTTTGATCCAAGCGCGCCGCATTGGCCGAACCGGGACCGGTTCATCCTGTCGGCGGGGCATGGGTCGATGCTGATCTACAGTTTGCTGCATCTGACGGGGTATGCCGACATGACTTTGGATCAGATCAGGAATTTCCGGCAATGGGGGGCGATCACGGCGGGGCACCCGGAATTTGGCCATGCGACGGGGATCGAGACGACGACAGGGCCACTGGGTCAGGGGATCGCGAATTCGGTGGGCTTTGCTATGGCCGAGGAATCGCTGCGGGCGCGCTGGGGCGCGAAAATGGTGGATCACTTCACTTACGTGATCGCGGGCGACGGGTGCCTGATGGAGGGGGTGTCGCAGGAAGCGATCGGTCTGGCGGGCAAGCATCAGTTAAGCCGGTTGATCGTGTTGTGGGACAACAACGGGATCACGATTGATGGCAAGGTGTCGCTGGCGGATGTGACAGACCAGATGGGGCGGTTTGCGGCGAGCGGCTGGGATACGTTTGAATGCGACGGGCATGATCCGGTGGCGATTGATGCGGCGATCACGGCGGCGAAGGCCAGCCCGCGCCCGGCGATGATTGCCTGCAAGACGCATATCGCCCTTGGGTCATCGGCACAGGACACGTCAAAAGGGCATGGCGCGCTGACGGACAAGCAACTGATCGCGGATACGCGGGCGGTGTATGGCTGGACCAACGGGCCGTTCGACATTCCGGCGGATATGCGCGCCGCCTGGGCCGCGATTGGGGCACGGGGAGCGGCGGTGCGCAAGGCGTGGGAGGCAGGGCTTACCAGCCTTTCGCCGGCAAAGCAGGCGGAATTCGCGCGTATCTTTGCGCTGGATGTGCCGGCCAAGATGGCGGGTGTGATCCGAGCGTTGAAAAAGCAGGCGGTGGCAGATTTGCCAAAGATTGCCACGCGAGCGGCATCGGAACAGGTGCTGAAGGCGGTGAACCCGGTGATGGGGGAAACCATCGGGGGGTCTGCGGACCTGACGGGATCGAACAACACGAAAACGGCCGATCTGGGGGTGTTCAGCCCGGAAGACCGCAAGGGGCGTTACGTCTATTTCGGGATTCGCGAACACGGGATGGCGTCGGCGATGAACGGGATGGTGCTGCATGGCGGGGTGCGGCCTTACGGCGGCACGTTCATGTGTTTCACCGATTATGCGCGGCCTGCGATGCGGTTGTCGGCATTGATGCATATTCCGGTGGTTTATGTGATGACGCATGATTCGATCGGCCTGGGCGAGGATGGCCCGACACACCAGCCGGTGGAGCATCTGGCGATTTCGCGCAGCACGCCGAACACCTGGGTGTTCCGGCCCTGCGATCTGGTGGAAACCGCCGAGGCGTGGGAACTGGCTTTGACCACGAAAACGACGCCGTCAGTGATGGCATTGTCGCGGCAGAACCTGGCCGCCCTGCGCAAGGTGCATACCAATGCGAACCTTGTGTCGAAGGGGGCCTATGTGCTGGCGGAATCCGGGGCGAAGCGGCAGGCAATTTTGATCGCGACGGGGTCTGAGGTCGAGATTGCGATGAAAGCGCGGGATCTGC
>JANMDH010000227.1:0-6195 GCA_031376195.1 Gemmobacter sp.
GCAGATCATACCAGCGCATCGAATATCCGGTCGGATCAAACGACAGCATCTTTTTGGTAAAGGTAAAGTAAGGCTCCGCGTTGAAGGACAGCGGCATCACGATCAGGATCGGGGCGATCAGGAACAGAAAGATCAGCCCGCAGATCACCAGATAGCTGCGCCGCCAAAGACGCTCCAACGGGGTGGCATAGCTCGGTAAGGCCATTCTTCGTCACTCCTGCGCCCCAAAGCCGGGGGCTGCCTGCCCCCGGACCCCCGGGGATATTTTCACCAGAAAGAAAAACGTTCAGCCGAGTTTCAGATTGTCGATGCCGACGATGCGGTCATAAAGCCAATACAGGATCAGGACGAGCACCAGCAGAATGGCGGAAAGCGCAGCCCCCAGCGACCAGTTCAGGCTGTCCTGCATGTGAAAGGCGATCAGGTTGGAAATCAACTGCCCGCTGGCCCCGCCCACCAAGGCCGGCGTGATATAGTACCCCACAGCCAGAATGAACACCAACAGGGCACCTGCCCCGATACCGGGCAAGGTCTGCGGCAGATAGATGCGGCGAAAGGCGGTCCAGCTGGTTGCCCCCAGACTGCGGGCGGCCCGCACATACGACGGCGGGATCGGGCGCATCACGGAATACAGCGGCAGGATCATGAATGGCAGCAGCACATGGGTCATCGCAACAATCGTGCCAACTTGATTGTTGATCATCGGCAATCGCCCGTCGTCGGACAGCAGACCCAGCGCCACAAGCGAATTGTTGACAACACCCTGCCCCTGCAACAACACGATCCAGCTGGTCGTGCGCACCAGAAGCGATGTCCAGAATGGCAGCAACACCAGAATCATCAGCAGATTTGACCAACGCATCGGCAAGGTTGCCAGAAGATGGGCAACCGGAAACGCGAGGATCAGACAGATGACCGTGATCAGGCCCGATAAAAGAAAGGTCCGCACGAACAATTTTACATAGACCTGACGTTCTTCGGGCGCGCGGGTGATCGCGCCTGTTTCGTCGCGAGCAAGATCAACGGCGGCCAGCAGAAAGTTCGATGTGTACGCACTGGAGGCCTGCCGCATCACCGACCAAAGCTGCGGGTCGGCCCAGCGCGCATCTTCGGCGATCATTGCATCCTTGAAGGGCGGCTCCATGGATTTCACCGCCCGCCCGGTGGATTTCACCAGCGACAGCACACCCGGAAAATCATAGTTCAGCCGTGTGCCGATCTTGCCAATCGTGCGCGCCTCGGCGGCCGCCCTGAAATCGGTGACAAGGGCGGCATAGGCGGTCTCGTCAATCGGCGCATCCACCGGATTGTCGGCGAACCATTGTTTCAGGGTGGGAACGTTCGACGAAAATTCGTCGTTATAAACCGCTTCGCGCAGCATCTGCCCGATGGGCAAAACAAACGTGACCACGATGAACAGCAACAGCGGCGCGACCAGCAGAAACGCCCTGCGGCGCGTGCGCGATTGGGCGGCGGCCAAGGCCACCTTCAGGGGACGGCCATCCGATGTGGTCAGCCGCGCGTCGCCCTTGGCAAGCCCATGTGCAGTCAGATCAGCCATGCCGCCCCCATTTTCGCAAAAAGCGGCGGGCGCAAGGTTTCCCCCGCGCCCGCCTGCAGATCAGTTTGCCGCCAGCCAGGCGTTGAAACGCTCGTTCAATTCGGCGTCGCGGTCGGCCCAGAATTCATAGGACGATGGCAGCGCGTTCACGAGGTTGGCTTCAGCAGTGGGCATGAACGGGCCCATTTCGGTTTTGCCATCGCTGGACAGACCGATCAGCGGGGCCGACGATTTGCGCGCCGGGCCATAGCTGATCCATTTCGCCTGTTCGGCCAAGGCAGGGGTCGATGTGGAATATTTCACATATTCTAGTGCTGCTTCCATATTCGGCGCGCCTTTTGGAATGACGAACATGTCGTATTCAAAGACCTGCCCGTCCCAGACCGTGACGAAGGGTTTTGCTTCCGCCGTCGCCGCCGCAAAAATCCGCCCGTTATAGGCCGTCGTCATCGCCACTTCGCCATCGGCGAGCAGTTGGGGCGGTTGCGCGCCGGTTTCCCACCAGACGGTGTCCGCCTTGATGGTGTCGAGTTTTGCGAAGGCGCGGTCCACGCCTTCCGGTGTTTCCAGCATGGCATACACTTCCGCCGCAGGAACGCCGTCCGCCATCAGGGCCATTTCAAGATTGGCCTTGGCACCTTTGCGCAGGCCGCGCTTGCCCGGGAACTTGCCCAGATCAAAGAAGTCCGAAATTTTCGTCGGGCCTTCCGCAATCTTGCTGCTGTCATAGGCAAAGATCGTCGAAAACACGATATTCGCCACACCGCAGTCGGTCAGCGCGCCGGGCAGGAAGTCATCGGCGGCCGCCGTGCCGTCGGGCGCTGCGGGCAGGATCGAATGGTCCATGGTTTCCAGCAGGCCTTCGTCGCACAGGCGCACCGCGTCGGCATATTCCACGTCGGCCACATCGACCGTCACGTTGCCCGCCTCGACCATCGCCTTGATCGGCGCTGCCGGGTTGTCGGCGGCCGTCATGATCACATTGGTGCCCGTCGCCGCTGTAAACGGCTTGTTATAGCCTTCGACCTGGCTCGTCTCATATGCGCCGCCCCAGGACATCACGGTCACATCGGCGTGGGCGGCAAAGCCCACGGCGCTCAGGGCCGTTGTCAGGATCAGTAGTTTTTTCATTCAGGTTTTCTCCCATGTTGAACGTCGTCTTGGTTTTGGCCGCAACGCGCGGCAATCCGGCCTGCAAAGGCCGGGGTCATCACGGATCGAGCGCCCTCGCGTCCTGCGGGGCCCAGCCGATCTTGATCTTTTCGCCCGGAACCAGCACCCGCTGACCCAGCGTGTTGCGCGATTTGATCACGAATTCCTCGGATCCTGCCACCCGCAGCACCGTGCGGAACAGATCGCCCATATAAATCACCTCCCGCACTTCCGCCTCGATCATATGCGCATCGGCGGGCAGAAGATCCGCCTTGAATTCCACCCGTTCGGGCCGGATCGACACAAGGGTTTTCTGCCCTTTGGTCGTCACGTTCACCGGCGTCGCATCGATCAGTTCACCCGATTCCAACCGCACAAGGGCGCGGCCTTTCTCGATGCTTTCCACCATCCCGTACAGCTTGTTGTTCTCGCCGATAAAGCCCGCCACGAAACTGTTGTCGGGGCGTTCGTACAGATCGGCCGGCGGGGCCAGTTGCTGAATCCGCCCGTCATTGAAAACGGCAATCCGGTCCGACATCGTCAGTGCCTCGCCCTGATCATGGGTCACATACACCACCGTGATCCCAAGGCTTTCGTGCAGATGCTTGATCTCGAACTGCATATGTTCGCGCAGCTGTTTGTCCAGCGCCCCCAAGGGTTCATCCATCAGCACCAGCTTGGGGTCGAACACCAAGGCCCGCGCCAGTGCGATGCGCTGCTGCTGCCCCCCAGACAGTTGCGCCGGGCGGCGGTTGATGAACGCATACATCTGCACCATGTCCAGCGCGCGTTTGACCTTTGCCTCGCGGTCCGCCTTGCCCATGCCTCGCACTTCCAGCGGGAATGACAGGTTTTCGCCCACCGTCATGTGCGGGAACAAAGCGTAGTTCTGAAACACCATCCCGATGCCCCGCTTGTGCGGCGGCACCTGATTGATCGGGCGGCCATCCAGCTTGATCTCGCCGTTCGTTGCCGTCTCGAATCCCGCCAGCATCATCAGGCAGGTCGTCTTGCCCGACCCCGACGGCCCCAGCATCGTCAGAAATTCACCCTTGGCGATATGCAGATTCAGGTCTTTGACGACCAGCGTTTCGCCATCATAGCTTTTTTGCACGTGATCAAACGCGACAAATCTGTCGCTTGGGCTATCCAACGCCAAACCATTCTCCCTGACCGTCCTGGCAGGTTTTCCTGCGCTCTTGTGCCGCCGACTAAAGACAATCGGACTGATCATTGCAACTGCGATGTTCAGATGATCACAGTGATCAGTCAAATGCGGGAAGATCGGGCAGTTTGCGCCCCACAATGCCGGAAATGCGGCTTGCAACGGAACCTATCGGGGGGAATCAGCCCGGAACGCGCGGCCATTGATCAGGGGGTGGTGCGGATAAAAGGACTCGAACCTTCACGGGAGTTACCCCACAGCGACCTCAACGCTGCGCGTCTACCAATTCCGCCATATCCGCACACTTTGGTCTTGGTGGCAGGGTTCTAGCGAAGCACGGCTGCGATGAAAAGGGGCATTGTGCAACGGCATGCATCATTGATTTCCCGCTTGTGGCAGGCCATGTCTGCGCGATGACCAGCCCCGAATGGACCCATATCCCAGGCCTTGCCCCCTATGCGCAAACCCTCGCCGCGATGGAGGCACGGGTGGCCGCCATCGCGGCAGGCACCGCACCCGAGGCGATCTGGCTACTCGAACACCCCCCATTGTATACTGCAGGCACCTCGTCCAACCCCGCCGATCTGACCGACCCCGACCGATTCCCCGTCCATGTGGCGGGGCGGGGCGGGCAATACACCTATCACGGGCCGGGGCAGCGCGTGGTCTATGTCATGCTCGATCTGAACACCCGTGGCCGCGACGTGCGGCAATTTGTCTGCGCCCTCGAAAACTGGGTCATCGCAACGCTGGCCGAATTCAACGTGCGCGGCGAACGCCGCACCGGGCGCGTCGGCGTCTGGGTCGCGCGCCCCGACAGAACCGGGCCCGACGGCAACCCGGCCGAGGATAAAATTGCCGCCATCGGCGTCAAACTGCGGCGATGGGTGTCGTTCCACGGCATTTCCATCAATGTGGAACCGGATCTGACCCATTTTGACGGCATCGTCCCCTGCGGCATCCGGGATCACGGCGTCACCTCGCTGGTCGATCTGGGGCTGCCCGTCACCCTGTCCGATCTGGACGCCGCCCTTGTCCGGACGTTTCCCCACGCTTTTCCGGCCTGACCGCGGCAAAGCACCCGGTTGCGTTTTTCGCCGATCCCGGCCCAATGACGTGACGCAGTTTTCCACCGGACAGGCCCCGCCATGAAATACCTTACCCTCGGCATGATTTGCCTCCTCGCCGTCCCGGCCCATGCAGGCGATGCCGCCAAAGGCGAAAACGACTTCAAGAAATGCGTCGCCTGCCACGCGATCATCGCAGCCGACGGCGCCGAGATTCGCAAGGGCGGCAAAACCGGGCCGAACCTGTTCGGCGTGATCGGACGCCCCGTCGCCAGCTATCCCGACTATTCCTACGGCGCCTCGATTCTCGCTGTCGGTGCCACGGGTGCCGTCTGGGACGAGGCGGCGCTCGCCGACTATGTGGCCAACCCCACCCTCTGGCTGCAAACCACGCTGGCCGATGACGGGGCCAAATCGAACATGATCTTCAAACTGGCCAAAGGCGGCGAAGATATAGCAGCCTATCTCGCCTCGGTCGCACCTGCCGCCCCCTGATCACGGTTCGGCGTGATGTTTCGGTCCCCTGCGGCAAAGTCAGACATTGCCGAACCCGCCCGGTCCGATTAAACGAACTATAACGGGAGGGGGATACCCTTCCTTTCAGGCAATAGCACGGAGGACGCCAATGGCCGACGCAGCCATCCATGGGCACGAACACCACGACGAACGCAGCTTTTTCACCCGCTGGTTCATGTCCACGAACCACAAGGACATCGGCGTTCTGTACCTGTTCACCGGGGGCCTTGTCGGCCTGATCTCGGTCATGTTCACCGTCTACATGCGGATGGAACTGATGAACCCGGGTGTGCAGTACATGTGCCAGGAAGGCATGCGCCTGATCGCCACCACGACCGATCAATGCACCCCCAACGGCCACCTGTGGAACGTCACCATCACCGCCCACGGCATCCTTATGATGTTCTTTGTATCATTCCGGCCCTGTTCGGCGGTTTCGGCAACTATTTCATGCCTTTGCACATCGGCGCGCCGGACATGGCGTTCCCGCGCATGAACAACCTGTCCTACTGGCTGTATGTCGCCGGCACTTCGCTGGCCGTGGCTTCGCTGTTCGCCCCCGGCGGCGGCGGTGATCTTGGCACCGGTGCGGGCGTGGGCTGGGTGCTGTATCCGCCCCTGTCCAGCGGCGAGGACGGCTATTCGATGGACCTTGCGATCTTTGCCGTCCACGTCTCGGGCGCGTCCTCGATCCTTGGTGCGATCAACATGATCACCACGTTCCTGAACATGCG
>JANMDH010000273.1:0-2596 GCA_031376195.1 Gemmobacter sp.
CGCAATAAAAGGCAGGCTTGTTGCGGTTCAGAATGGCCACAGTGCCGCCCGACCCCGCGTCAACCGTTCCCATCGGATCACGTTTAAGGTCGGTAACGCTGGCGGTGAAGCCTGCATGGATGGCGTGGGTCATAAAGTTCCTTTTGAAGTGCACTCAGTAGCGTCTTACGTAGCATGGATAAGAGTGCTTTTAAAGATGTCTTTCTGTCGCAAAAAAAGGGTTTGGAGTACGGGTCCCGCCTACGGATCGCGCTGCAGGATGACCTCGCGTGAGACTGATGCGAATTCGCGCCGCAGCAGGACGCCTGTGGTCAGCACGGTTGCAATGATCAACGGGACCGGCCCCAGCAGCCAGCCAAGCGCGCCAAGGGAGAAATAGACCGACCGCATACCCCGGTTGAAACCCTTTGCGGCGGTGATGTTCACCTCGGCCGCCTGACCCGCGCGGTGCAGTGCCAAGGGATCGGCGGGATCATTCGGCACCGCAGCCATCAGAATTGCGCAATAGCCGAACAGGCGGTGCGCCCAGATGAATTTCAGCAGCGCATTGCCCACGAAGAACAATACCAGCATCACCTTGACCTCTATCACCAGCGCAGGGGCGGGCACTGTCAGGTCTTCGGCAATGCCTGCCAGTCGTTCGGAATTGCCGATCAGGGCGACCCCGCCGCCAATCGCGATCATCGTGGCCGAGGCGAAAAAGGCCGTTCCCTGCCGCAGGTTGTCGATGACATTCGCATCGAAGATGCGCGGTTGGCGCGTCACGAACTGGCGCATCCAATCGCGCCGATAATCCGCCATCAGAACCGAAACCGACGGGCGCTGTGCAGGCGGGTGTTCGATGAGCGATCCCAAAGCAATCCACGCCAGCATTATGATGCCGACGGCAAAGGCGTCGAGAGGCGAAAACAGGGCAAGGCGGGCGGACACATCCATGTATGCATTCTATCAGCGGAAAGTCGCATTGCCATGGGGCAAAGGTGGTTATAAGTTTTTACCAATTCTGGAAGGGACGCCCACCATGCAGATGCCAGCCCCCGATACCGCGATCATGGCCCGCAAGGCGCAGATCGTGGATCAGCTTTTGTCGATGCTGCCTGCCGATGCGGTGCTGCACGATCCGCTGGAAACCCGCGCCTATGATTGCGATGCGCTGACCGCTTATCACTGTCAGCCGCTGGCCGTTGTCCTGCCCCGGACCACTGACGAGGTGGCCGCGATTATGCGGCTGTGCCATGCCCTGGGGGTTCCGGTGATCCCGCGCGGGTCGGGCACTTCGCTGGCCGGTGGGGCGCTGCCGACGGCCGATGCGGTGATCGTGGGGGTCGCACGGATGAACGGGGTGATCGAGACGGATTATGCGAATCGCTTTATCCGGGTGCAGTCGGGGCGCACGAACCTGAGCGTGACAGGGGCGGTGGAGGCGGAAGGCTGGTTCTATGCGCCCGACCCGTCGAGCCAGCTGGCCTGTGCCATCGCGGGCAATATCGCGATGAATTCGGGCGGGGCGCATTGTCTGAAATACGGGGTGACAACGAACAATCTGCTGGGGGTGACGGTCGTGCTGATGGACGGCACGGTGATGCAGATCGGCGGGCCACATCTGGATGCACCGGGGCTGGATCTCCTGGGGGTGATCTGCGGGTCGGAAGGGCAACTGGGTGTCGTGACAGAGGCATGGCTGCGGATATTGCCCAAGCCGGAAGGCGCGCGCCCGGTGCTGGTCGGGTTTGACAGCAACGAGGTGGCGGGGGCCTGTGTCAGCGACATCATCCAGGCGGGGCTGCTGCCGGTGGCGATCGAATTCATGGACCGGCCTTGCATCGTGGCGACTGAGGCGTTCGCGCATGCTGGATACCCGGATTGCGAGGCGTTGCTGATCGTGGAGGTAGAGGGCAGCGATGCGGAAATTGACGAACAACTGGGCCTGATCAAGCAGATCGCCGGGCGGCACAACCCGGTGGAAGTGCGCGAAAGCGCGTCGGAGGCGGAGTCGAAAAAAATCTGGCTGGGGCGTAAATCGGCGTTCGGGGCGATGGGGCAGATGGGGGACTATATCTGTCTGGACGGGACGATTCCGGTATCGTCGCTGCCCTTTGTGCTGCGCCGGATCGGGGAAATGACGGCAAGTTACGGTTTGCGGGTGGCGAATGTGTTCCATGCGGGTGACGGGAACATGCACCCGTTGATCCTGTTTGACGCGAACAAGCCGGGCGATCTTGATCTGGCAGAGGAGCTGGGGGCGGATATTCTGCGGCTGTGCGTCGAAGTGGGGGGCTGCCTGACAGGCGAGCACGGCGTGGGCGTGGAAAAGCGCGACCTGATGGGGGTGCAGTTCACGGGCGACGATATGGAGGCACAGCTGAAGGTGAAGGATGTGTTCGACCCTGCGTGGTTGTTGAACCCGGCGAAGGTCTTTCCGCTGGACGTGACGGCCGGCAGGCGGTCTGCATGACCGGCACCGGGGTGGGCTCGGCCCCCCCCCACCCCCCAGGGGGGATTTATGGGCACAAAAAATTGTGCGGGCGGGGAGGGTAGGCGGCTTGGCGGAGGACTTTGGCGCGGCCCACGGGCCGCGGCGCCTCGGGGGCGGGGG
>JANMDH010000274.1:0-5297 GCA_031376195.1 Gemmobacter sp.
GTGATGCCGGGGGACAACCTGAAGTTCAACGTGGCCCTGATCGCGCCGATTGCGATGGAAGAAAAACTGCGCTTCGCCATCCGCGAAGGCGGCCGCACCGTCGGCGCAGGCGTCGTGAGCAAGATCATCGAGTAACCAGAATAAGTGGGGTGGGCACACGGTCCACCCGTCACTTCCCGAAGGGCAAAGAAATGTCTAGTCAAACCATTCGCATCAGGTTGAAAGCCTTCGATTACCGGGTGCTGGATGCCAGCACTGCGGAAATCGTTAATACGGCCAAACGAACTGGCGCAACTGTACGCGGGCCGATCCCGTTGCCGCGCAAGATTGAACGGTTCACCGTTTTGCGTGGTCCGCACATCGACAAGAAATCGCGTGACCAATGGGAAATTCGCACGCATTCGCGTCTTCTCGATATCATTGACCCCACTCCGCAGACCGTTGACGCGCTGATGAAGCTCGACCTCGCTGCCGGCGTGGACGTCGAAATCAAAGTTTGAGGGGGGCATCAAGATGCGCTCTGGCGTAATTGCAAAGAAACTGGGCATGACCCGGTTGTTCCTGGAAGACGGCAAGCAGGTTCCTGTGACCGTTCTTCAACTGGACAGCCTTCAGGTCGTCGCACAGCGCACCGCAGACCGCGACGGTTATACCGCCGTGCAGCTGGGTGCTGGCGTGGCCAAGGCGAAACGGACGACCGCAGGAATGCGCGGCCATTTCGCCAAAGCCAATGTTGAACCGAAACGGAAGATCGCAGAGTTTCGCGTGACACCTGACAACCTGATCGGCGTGGGTGAAGAAATCACCGCGGATCACTACTTTTCGGGTCAGTTCGTCGATGTGGCGGGCACTTCGGTCGGTAAGGGTTTCCAGGGCGCGATGAAGCGGCACAACTTCGGGGGCCTTCGTGCTTCCCACGGTGTGTCGGTCAGCCACCGCTCGCACGGGTCCACGGGCCAGTGCCAGGACCCCGGCAAGGTGTTCAAAGGCAAGAAAATGGCCGGTCACATGGGTGCCGTCCGTACCACGACGCAGAACCTGCAGGTGATCCGCACGGACAGCGACCGTGGCCTGATCATGATCAAAGGCGCTGTCCCCGGTTCAGCCGGTGGTTGGGTCACCATCAAGGATGCGGTCAAAAAGCCTGTGTCTGATCTGGCGATCCGTCCTGCAGCCTTGAAGTCGGACAAAGCAGCAGCCCACGCGGCAGCCGAAGCTGCGGCCCATGCTGCAGCGGCGGCCGAGGCCGAACACGAGGCAGCCATGGCTGCCGACCGTATGGCAGCAGAAGAGGCGGCAACGCTTGCATCCGAGGCACCACAGACCGACGGGGGTGAAGCATGAAACTCGATGTGATCAAACTGGACGGCGGCAAAGCCGGGTCGATTGATCTGGACGAGGCGCTGTTCGGACTGGAGCCGCGCGCCGACATCCTGCACCGGGTGGTGCGCTGGCAGCGGGCGAAATCCCAGGCCGGCACCCATTCGACGCTGACCCGCGCCGAAGTGTCCTATTCGACCAAGAAGATCTACAAGCAGAAAGGCACCGGCGGCGCACGCCACGGTTCCAAGAAAGCCCCGATCTTCCGTCACGGTGGCGTTGTCAAAGGCCCGCAGCCGCGCAGCCATGCGCATGATCTGAACAAGAAGTTCCGCGCCCTTGGTCTGCGCCACGCCCTGTCTGCCAAGATGGCAGCGGGTGAGCTGATCATTCTGGACGCGGCGACGATGGCTGAGGCCAAAACCGCGACGCTTGCAAAAGCGGTCAAGGAATTGGGCTGGAAGCGCGTTCTGATCATTGACGGTGCCGAAGTGAACGCGAACTTCGCGCTTGCAGCCCGCAATATCGAAGGTCTCGATGTGCTGCCGACAATGGGCGCAAATGTCTATGACATCCTGAAGCGTGATCAACTGGTGATCACGAAAGCCGGTGTCGAAGCCTTGGAGGCCCGCCTGAAATCGGGAACGAATTGAAATGAGCGTGAAACCAGAACATTACGACATCATCAAAAAGCCGATCATTACTGAAAAGGCAACGATGGCGTCGGAACACAACGCCGTTGTGTTCCAGGTGAAGATGGAAGCGACCAAGCCGCAGATCAAAGAGGCCGTCGAGGCCGTTTTTGGTGTCAAGGTGAAGGCGGTCAACACCACCATTACCAAGGGCAAGACGAAAAAGTTCAAAGGCCGCCCCGGCGTGCGTTCGGACAAGAAGAAGGCCTATGTGACGCTGGTCGAGGGAAATACCATCGACGTGTCCACGGGTCTTTGATAGAAGGCATCGAATCCAGCGGCCCCGGTCATCCGGGGCCGTGACATTTTACGAAAGCCCCGGGTCAATCCCGACGCGGGGACCAGCAACGGAAGACAGAAAGCATGGCACTCAAGTCGTACAAGCCGACGACGCCTGGCCAACGCGGGTTGGTTCTGATCGACCGTTCGGAGCTGTGGAAAGGCCGTCCTGTCAAAGCCCTTACTGAGGGTTTGACCAAGACAGGTGGCCGGAACAATACCGGACGGATTACGATGTGGCACAAGGGCGGTGGGGCAAAACGCCTTTATCGCATTGTCGATTTCAAACGCACGAAGTTCGATATGCCCGCCGTGGTGGAACGCATTGAATATGACCCGAACCGCACGGCATTTATTGCCCTGGTGCGGTATTCGGATAACGAAGTCGCCTACATTCTTGCCCCGCAGCGTCTCGCCGTAGGTGACAGCGTTGTCGCGGGCGCCAAGACCGACGTAAAGCCGGGCAATGCGATGCCATTCAGTGGCATGCCCATCGGCACGATCGTCCACAATGTGGAGCTGAAGCCCGGCAAGGGTGGCCAGATGGCCCGCGCGGCGGGGACTTATGCCCAGTTTGTCGGCCGTGACGGCGGCTATGCTCAGGTCCGCCTGTCGTCTGGTGAACTTCGCATGGTGCGACAGGAATGCATGGCGACTGTCGGTGCTGTGTCGAACCCTGACAACAGCAACCAGAACCTTGGTAAAGCCGGTCGTCGCCGCCACATGGGCATCCGCCCAACGGTGCGCGGTGTCGCGATGAACCCGATTGACCACCCGCATGGCGGTGGTGAAGGTCGGACGTCCGGTGGCCGTCACCCGGTCACCCCATGGGGCAAGGGCACCAAGGGCAACAAGACCCGCAGCAACCATACCACGGACAAGTACATTGTTCGGTCACGTCACACGAAGAAGGGGCGCTGATCCATGTCACGTTCAGTTTGGAAGGGCCCGTTTGTCGATGCCTATGTCTTGAAAAAGGCAGAGAAGTCGAAGGAATCGGGCAAGAATGATGTGATCAAGATCTGGTCGCGTCGTTCTACGATCCTGCCGCAGTTTGTTGGCCTGACTTTCGCGGTCTACAACGGCAAGAAACACATCCCGGTCAACGTAACCGAGGAAATGATCGGCCAGAAGTTCGGGGAATATTCGCCGACACGGACCTATTACGGTCACGCAGCCGACAAAAAAGCGAAAAGGAAATAAGCCATGGGTAAGGAAAAAAATCCGCGCCGCGTGGCCGACGATGAGGCGATGGCCGTGCTGAAAATGCTCAAGACATCGCCGCAGAAGTTGAACCTTGTGGCGGCTCTGATCCGGGGCAAGAAAGTGGACAAGGCTTTGGCCGATCTGACTTTCTCCAAAAAGCGGATCAGCAATGATGTGCGCAAATGCCTGCAGTCCGCGATTGCCAATGCCGAAAACAACCACGGTCTTGACGTGGACGAACTGGTGGTGGCCGAGGCGTATTGCGGCAAGAACCTGACGCTGAAGCGCGGTCGTCCGCGGGCACGGGGCCGGTTCGGCAAGATCATGAAGCCGTTCAGCCAACTTACGATCAAGGTTCGCCAAGTCGGGGAGACTGCATAATGGGTCAGAAGGTCAATCCGATCGGGATGCGGCTTCAGGTGAACCGCACCTGGGACAGCCGCTGGTTCGCCGACAGCAAGGACTATGGCAATCTGTTGCTTGAAGACCTGCGCATGCGGGAATTCATTCACGAAGAGTGCAAGCAAGCCGGCGTCAGCCGCGTGATCATCGAACGCCCGCACAAAAAGTGCCGGGTGACGATCCACACGGCGCGTCCGGGTGTGATCATCGGCAAAAAAGGCGCTGACATCGAAGGTCTGCGCAAAAAGCTGACGGTGTTCACAAAATCCGAACTGCATCTGAACATCATCGAAGTGCGCAAGCCAGAAATGGATGCGCAACTCGTGGCCGAAAGCATCGCACAGCAGATGGAACGTCGTGTTTCGTTCCGCCGGGCGATGAAGCGGGGCGTTCAGAACGCGATGCGCATTGGGGCCCTTGGCATCCGTGTGAACGTGGCGGGTCGTCTGGGTGGCGCTGAAATTGCGCGGACGGAATGGTACCGCGAAGGCCGGGTTCCCTTGCATACCTTGCGGGCGGATATCGACTATGCGACCTGCGAAGCGACGACGGCTTACGGGATCATCGGCGTGAAAGTCTGGATCTTCAAAGGCGAGATTCTGGAGCATGATCCGCAGGCGCATGATCGCAGGCTGGCCGAGGCTCAGGATGGTCCTGCACCGCGCGCGCCGCGCCGCGAACGCGCATAAGGAGGGGTAGTCATGCTGCAACCAAAACGTACTGCCCACCGCAAGCAGTTCAAAGGCCGCATCCACGGCGAGGCGAAGGGTGGTTTTCTGCTGAACTTCGGCACCTTTGGTCTGAAGGCAACGGAACCGGAGCGGGTCACCGCCCGCCAGATCGAAGCGGCCCGCCGCGCGATCACCCGTCACATGAAGCGTCAGGGCCGGGTCTGGATCCGGATTTTCCCGGACCTTCCCGTGACCAGCAAGCCCACCGAAGTTCGGATGGGTAAAGGCAAAGGTTCGGTTGATTACTGGGCGGCAAAGGTGAAACCGGGCCGCATCATGTTCGAAATCGACGGCGTTTCCGAAGTCATCGCGCGCGAGGCCCTGCGCCTCGGGGCGATGAAATTGCCGGTCACGACCCGCGTTGTGATCCGCGAAGATTGGTAAGATTGGGCAATATGCCCCTCACTAAAGGCCCTGCCGGAAACGGCGGGGCCTTTTCCATTCGCCACCAGGAGCCTGCCATGGCTGAGATAACATCCCTGTTTGTCACCTGCCTGTATCGCGCTACCGTGAATGAACTGGCCAGGAAAAAGATCAGCTATGCCGAACTGAATGCCGCCTGCACGGCCATCGCCGACGATGACGAGGCGGGGCAGAAGTGGTGCGAGGATAATGCCTATCCCGGCTATACCAGCTATGCCTCGCTGACCGACCTGCCGTGGCGGTT
>JANMDH010000275.1:0-2083 GCA_031376195.1 Gemmobacter sp.
GTGATGCCGGGGGACAACCTGAAGTTCAACGTGGCCCTGATCGCGCCGATTGCGATGGAAGAAAAACTGCGCTTCGCCATCCGCGAAGGCGGCCGCACCGTCGGCGCAGGCGTCGTGAGCAAGATCATCGAGTAACCAGAACGCGCAGGACGGGCGTGATTGCCCGTCCTGCGAGTTTGCGGTGGAAGCCGTTGTAAAAAAACGGTTTTCTGCGTATTCAATCCGTATTTTTTGCGTATTCAAACCGTATTCGATCCGTATGTACATTTTCCGCATTCGGGTGGAATGGCCAACACATCGGAACGGTTTGTGACCGCAAATCAGTGGCAGGCCCGCATCAGTCGTGCAGGCGTTGTGCGCCGACTATTCCCGCGCGAGTTCGCGTTTGCGTTTTTCCATCCGCCGCGTGATCATCTGACGTTTCATCGGGCCCAGATAATCGATGAACAACTTGCCATCCAGATGGTCGATCTCGTGTTGCGCGCAGGTCGCCCACAGGCTGTCGAACTGTTCTTCCTGTTCCACACCATCGACGCCGGTCCAGCGCACGCGCACTTGGGACGGGCGTTCCACTTCGGCATATTCGTCCGGAATCGACAGGCAGCCTTCGTCGTAGGTGGACAGGTCTTCGGACGCCCAGGTGATCACCGGGTTTAACAGGATCATCGGGCGGGCGGGCAGGTCGGGGTCTTTCACGCAATCCATCACGAACACACGTTTCATGACGCCCACCTGCGGCGCGGCAAGGCCGACGCCGGGGGCGGCGTACATGGTTTCGAGCATGTCATTCGCCAGTGCGACCAAATCAGGGGTGATTTCGGTCACCGGCGTGCACGGCTTCTTGAGCCTCGGGTCGGGATGGATCAGGATATCGCGGATCATGCCCCCGATGTAAGGGAAGCGAAAATGCCGTGCAATGGGGTGGCGCCGGGAATGTTGGTGGGAAAGTTATAGTGCCGTATCCATGCATCGTGGAACGTTGTAGTGATTATTGCAAAAATAGGATTACAATGTTCCAATTATAAGCGATAAAGCAGAATACTTTGACATCCCCCCAGACCTTTCGTAAATACAATCGGTCACCTGCAGTCGAGGCCAACATGAACTTTGACGAACCGATCCGCCGCACCGGAACCCATTGCGTGAAATGGGACATGATGGAGAAATTGTACGGGGTGCCTGCCGACGCGGGCATCGCCATGTGGGTCGCAGATATGGAATACCGGCCCCCCGCCTGCGTGCAGCGGGCGGTCGAAGGAATGACCGCGCACGGGGTTTATGGCTATTTCGGGGATGACAGCAAATATCTGGATGCGATCCAATGGTGGATGGCCACACGTCACGGCTGGGACGTGCCGCGCGAAGCAATTTTCACGACGCATGGGTTGGTGAACGGGACGGGCCTGTGCATCGATGCCTTTACGCAGCCGGGCGATGGGGTGGTGCTGATGACGCCAGTTTATCACGCCTTCGCGAGGGTGATCAAAGGCGCGGGGCGGCAGCTGGTGGAATGCCCGCTGGCCTTGCGCGATGGGCGGCTGGAGATGGATTTCGCCGCGTGGGATGCGCAGATGACCGGGAATGAGCGGATGCTGATCCTGTGTTCACCGCACAATCCGGGCGGGCGAGTCTGGACCCGGGCCGAACTGCGGGGCGTGGCGGATTTCTGCGTGCGGCATGATCTGATCCTGATTTCGGACGAAATTCACCACGATCTGGTAATGCCGGGGGCGAGGCACATCGCGATGCCGCTCGCCGCACCCGATATTGCGGACCGTCTGGTGATGATGACGGCCACGACGAAAACCTTCAACATCGCGGGCAGCCATATCGGGAATGTGATCATCGCCGATCCGGTGCTGCGGGCGCGGTTTGCGGAGCGGATGAACGCGCTGGGCATTTCGCCGAATTCATTTGGCATGACCATGGCGACGGCGGCGTATTCACCGGAAGGGGCGGAATGGGTGGATGCGCTGATCACGTATCTGGACGGCAACCGGCGGCTGTTCGACGCGGGAATGAACGCGATTCCGGGGGTGCAGTCGGTGCCGTTGGAGGCAACCTATCTGGCCTGGGTGGATTT
>JANMDH010000309.1:0-8568 GCA_031376195.1 Gemmobacter sp.
CGCTGCGCATCTTCGTCCCAGCGATGCGTGCGGATGGCGACGATGGTTTGCGGGCTACCTTGCATCGGCAAAAGCCCCGGCGATCCGCGTCAGGTGCGCTGCAGGAAAAGCCATTCCCGGCACGATGTCGAACTGCGCCATCCGCCCCGCATAAGATGCGACCGGCACCAGATCTTCGATCCACTGATATTCAGGCCGCATGACATAATCGTCGAACAGAACCGTCACCGGCCGCGTGGTGCGGATCATCACCGTCAGAAAACACGCCACCCGAAACCGCCCGTCGACCAGCACGACATCCGGCGCACGGAACCACGGGGCATCCCAGACTGCTGTCGCATAGGTGTGAAACCGTTGCTGGGCCTCGGTCCCTTTGGGCCTTCCCCAATCCCCGACTGCCCCGATATCCGCAAAATGAATGCGTGCGTGCGCATCGTCGCCAATCGCCATCACCATGCGCGCGGCCCAGTCTGGATCACTTTCCACCGACATGACCCACTCCGCCCCAGCCCGAAGCGCCACGAACGTCGATCCGCCCGATCCATATTCCAGGATTACACGCGCCCCCGCATAAACCTCGTGCAGCCATGCCGCCGCGTCCTCAGGCAGCGTGAGTTCAAAATCATCGGCCGTTGCCGGCTCTCCCACTGGCCGCACACAAGCGGCCCGCATCAGCGCCATTGCCGTTTTGCGTTCGGCGAGCGCCTCGGCCTGTCCCAAACCCGGAATACCCCGCAACCGGGCCATGCCATCTGTCACCGCCCGTTCGTGCTGCAGAATCGACGTATCGAGCCGTTCATTCCGGTTCATTTCTGTGTAAAACTCGGTCGTATGCCGCGTATTGGAAAGGTTTTCCTCGCCCGAGGCCCAACCTCGTCCCCGCATCTGTTTGAGCATGTAATATTCTGGCGTGCGCACCATGTAATGATTGATCTGCGCGAGTTTCCACGAAAAATCAGGCTTCCTTACGGCATGGTTTTTTGGAAAATCCTCGCCCGCGAACCACCTTTGGTGCACTGGGTCCACCTCGGATAAAATGCCGCCGTCTGCATTCAGAAAATCTTGGTGGGAAAGACCTCCTTGCGGGATCAGCCGTGGCCGGTGAATCCCGTTTGTCCCCAGCCCGCCGATCCCATCGCCCATCCGGAACAGTGTTTTGATGGACCGCGTGGGTGCAAACCAGCCGTTTGTGGCGCGCGTGAAATCCTTTGATATGAACCGCCCCGGAAACCGCGCATTGCCGCTGTCGCCGAAGATACGCCAGGGAATAAGCATCCCCCGATTGTCAGCCATGACCTCGATCAGGTCCGGCAGCCTTCCGTCACCCACATGGACGTTCAGGAATTCATCCGCATCCAGCCACAAGACCCAGTCATCGGACCCGATCATGCCATTTTCGTTTGCGATCCGCGCCGCATTGCCCTGTGCAGACACCCCGTCCAGCGGCGTGTGCGGCACATGCATAACCTCGCCCGCTTGCGCCAGGGCTGCGAGCAATTCATTCGTGCCATCGTCGGACGGATTCGAAAACGCGATGATCGTGTCAAAGCCGATGGCCTTGTGAAACGCCAGCCATTCCAACAGGAACGGTGCCTCGTTCTTCACCGCCGTAAACAGGACATGTCGGGTCATGTGCGCATCAGTTCGGTCTCAACATTTCTGCGGGAAGGATCTCAAGATACCCCCCAACCGCGTCCGGTTTCAGTCGCCCCCGTGATACAAGAGTGTCCAGACAGAACGCCACCAGATTGGGGCTGTCGATCACCGATTCCGCTAACAGCGCCAGCCTAAAAATCTGTATATCCGACAATGCGCCGACGTGCGTCAGATCCCGAATGTAAAGCGCATCCCCATCCACAATTTGCCTGTTGAACCGTGGACGCAGGCGGCCATGACTTGCCGACCGCAGCGCCACGCGTTTCAGTGTTGCAAAATCGTGAAATTGAAACCCCATGCTGCGCAACTGCGCGTCCAGCGCCGCAAATCCGGGCTCGTCTTGATAAAGCGGCAGAAACCGCACTTCGGTCTGGATCAGCACCGCCTCAGCCAGTTTTGTCACCCCATTTGCAATAATGTCCAGTTCTGCGCCCTGAACATCGATCTTCAGGAAATCCACACGCCCAATGTGCCCAAGATCATCCAGACGCGAGGTCTGGATGTCCAGTGTTCCAGCGGCGCGGGTTGATCGCCCGAACCCCACGAGCTGGGCCGTGTCCGCCCGGATCGGAAAAAGCGACGTGAACCCGGAGTGCTGGAAAAGGTGCAAACGCGCCGCCCCCCCCGCCCCAAGCGCGTCGGGATGATAAGTTTCCGCGGCGGATTTTCTGGCATTCAGTTCCGCCAGTGGCCCCGGTTGGGGTTCAAATCCCGTCACCCGGGCCAGTCCAGCCTCCATCAATCCCTTGTAAGGCGCATCGCCCTCAATCGGATTGGCCCCCACATCCAGAACCTCGACAGCCCCCGCATCAGGCCACAGCCCTGCCAGATAGCGAACTGTGTTCACCCGAAGCATCAGCCCACGCTGCCTTCCAGACTGATCGCCACAAGACTTTGGGCTTCCATTGCGAATTCCATCGGCAGGGCCTGCAGCACTTCCTTGCAAAAGCCGTTCACTACCAGGGCAACCGCCTCTTCCTCGTTCATCCCGCGCGACCGGCAATAGAACAACTGATCCTCGTCCACCTTGCTTGTCGTCGCCTCGTGTTCCACCCGGCTGCTCGAATTCTTCACCTCGATATAAGGCACAGTATGCGCCCCGCACCGGTCCCCGATCAGCAGACTGTCGCACTGTGTATAGTTCCGCGAATTCAACGCTTTGGGGTGCATACTTACCAGACCGCGATAGGTGTTCTGCGCCCGCCCCGCGCTGATCCCCTTGGAAACGATCCGCGACTTCGTGTTCTTGCCCAGATGCACCATCTTGGTGCCCGTATCCGCCTGCTGCGCATTGTTCGCGATGGCAATCGAATAAAACTCGCCCTGCGATCCATCCCCGCGCAGAATGCACGACGGATATTTCCAGGTGATCGCCGACCCGGTTTCCACCTGCGTCCACATCACCTTTGCCCGGTCCCCCCGGCAATCCGCCCGTTTGGTCACGAAGTTATAGATGCCGCCCCGGCCTTCCTCGTCACCCGGATACCAGTTCTGAACCGTCGAATACTTGATTTCGGCATCTTCCAGAATGACCAGTTCGACCACCGCTGCATGCAGTTGGTGCGTATCCCGCTTTGGCGCCGTGCAGCCTTCAAGATAGCTGACATACGCCCCCTTTTCCGCGATGATCAGGGTGCGTTCAAACTGCCCGGTGTTTTCCGCATTGATCCGGAAATAAGTGCTCAGTTCCATCGGACAGCGAACCCCTTCCGGGATGTAGACGAACGACCCATCCGAGAATACCGCCGAATTCAGCGTGGCAAAATAGTTGTCCGTCGCCGGCACCACCGACCCGAGGTATTTCTTCACCAGCGCCGGATGTTCGCGCACTGCTTCGCTGATCGAACAGAAGATCACCCCCGCCTTCGCCAGTTCCGCCTTGAAGGTCGTGCCAACTGACACACTGTCGAACACCGCATCCACGGCCACGCGGCGCGGCTCAGGCTCACCTTCGACACCCGCAAGAAGCATCTGTTCCTTTAGCGGAATACCCAATTTCGCATAGGTCGCCAGCAGTTTCGGATCCACCTCATCCAGCGATTTTGGTTTGACCGCCATGCTTTTCGGCGTCGCGTAGTAATATTGATCCTGATAATCAATCGCCGGATAGTGAACCATCGCCCATGTCGGCTCTGTCATCTTCACCCAACGACGGTACGCATCCAGCCGCCAGTCCAGCAACCACGCCGGTTCGCCGTTCTTTTCGCTGATCAGCCGCACGATCCCTTCGTTCAGCCCCTTTGGTGCATAGTCCGTCTCGATCTCTGTTTCCCAGCCATAGGCGTATTTCCCCGCCATCGCCTGCACGGTTTCAATCGTTTCCCGGTCTACGCCCTCGCGCAGCAGATCAGCGGTGTCAGCCTCGGTCATTCCCGTTCCCCTTGATCACAATCGCCTCAGGCTGCGACGCCTGTACCCGATCGTTTGTTCCGCAGCGCCCGCCACACATCGGCAAAGCGCATCACGTCTTGTTCCGTCACATCCGGCCCCAGCGAAATGCGAATCGCCGATCCCGCCGCAGCCTCGTCAAATCCCATCGCCCGCAACACCGGGCTTGCCCTCAGCTTGCCGCTGGAACAAGCCGACCCGGCCGATATGGCGAACCCCGCCAGATCCAACTGCATCACCTGGGTTTCCCCCTTCCAACCGGGCGTCATCAGACACAGCGTGTTGGGCAGTCGCCCAGCCGCTTTTCCAACTGAACCAGTCCCTTTTCCAATAGAAATAGTCCCGGACGCCGGGCCAGACAATGTGCTTTCTAGAATATTTCTAAATTGCGCCACTCTTTCCCACACGCCTGCCGCCAGATCGTGCCCCGCTGCCTCTGCGGCTGCTCCGAAACCTGCGATCCCGATCAGGTTTTCAGTTCCCGCCCGCCGTCCCATTTCCTGGCCCCCGCCGCGCATCTGTGCTGCCACCTCAAGACCCCGCCGCAGAATCAACGCTCCGATCCCTTTTGGGCCGCCCAACTTGTGCGCTGACACAAAGCCCATGTCACAGCCCAGCCAGTTGAACGAAAACGACACCTTGCCAAATGCCTGCGTCAGATCACTGACCGCCAGCCCCGGCGGCAAATCCTGCATCACCCCGGTTTCGGAATTCGCCAGTTGAACGGCCGCCCGCCCCGCATCCGGTACCGATACCCGTCCGTCGCTGTCCACCGCAAGCTCTGCCCCGCACCAGGCCAGAACCGCGTCATGCTCCACCCCCGCACAGGCCAGACCCCGCCCCGCGCAGGCCAGCGCGGCCGCTTCCGTCGCCCCGCTGGTAAAGATGATGTCGCAACCTTCCGCCCCAAGCGCGGCCGCCACCTGCCCCCGCGCGCGTTCGATCAACCCCTTCGCAGCCCGCCCTTCGGCATGAACCGACGATGGGTTCCCCACCACATCCATGGCCGCAATCATCGCCGTCCGTGCCTCTGCCCGCAGCGGCGTTGTCGCGTTCCAATCCAGAAAGACGCGTCCCTTCATTCCTCGTCCACCACCCGGAACAGCGCAGGCACCGCCGGACACGGCTTCATCCCGTTCCCGATGACGTCCGACAGATGGGTCTGGTGCAGGAACACATACACACTTGCCGACAGGCCTTCCCACAACCGGTTCGTCATCGATTGCGCCCGCGTCCCCGACACGCCCCCGTTCGCCCCCGCCCCGGTGTGCATTGCACTGACCGTTTCCTCCACTGCCTCCAGCACCTCGCTGATCCGGATTGACTCCGGCTTACGCGCCAGCTTGTAACCGCCCCCCGGCCCCCGAACCGCCTCCACCAGCCCCGCCCGCCGCAATTTCACGAACAACTGCTCTAGATACGGCAGGCTGATGTCCTGCCGTTTGGATACTTCCGCAAGCGAGACCAGATCGTCCGACCGCGCCAAGGCCAGATCGGCCAGCGCCACCATCGCATAGCGCCCTTTGGTCGATAATTTCATGCCGCCCCCTTGGCGCCCGCCTGCCAAACGCCCTGCTTAGCCACCAAATCCATTGACGCCGATGGCCCGCGCGACTAACTGCAATCGACACGCGTCCGACCCCGGCAGGCCACGCTTCCGCCGATTTGGAATATTTCTAAGTTCACCCAGCGAAATTGTCAACAATTCGCTCGGCAAAAACAAGGCAGGTTTGACTGATGCCAGAAGTTATTTTCGCCGGTCCCGAAGGCCGGCTTGAAGGCCGCTACCATCCGCAAAAGGATCGCGATGCGCCGATTGCCATCGTGCTGCATCCGCATCCGCAATTTGGCGGCACCATGAACAACAAGGTTGTCTATAACCTGCATTATGCGTTCTACAAACTCGGCTTCACTGTCCTGCGCTTCAACTTTCGCGGTGTGGGCCGCAGCCAGGGCGAATATGATCTTGGCATCGGTGAACTTTCGGATGCGGCCAGCGCGCTCGATTATCTGCAATCCATGAACCAGAACTCCAAACATTGCTGGGTCGCGGGTTTCAGCTTCGGCGCCTGGATCGGGATGCAACTTCTGATGCGCCGCCCGGAAATCACCGGCTTCATTTCCGTCGCCCCCCCCGCCAACATGTATGATTTCAGTTTCCTTGCCCCCTGTCCCGCCTCGGGCCTCATCATCAACGGCACCGCAGACAAGGTGGCAACGCCCAAGGATACCGTCACGCTGGTGAACAAGCTGCACGAACAAAAGGGCATCAAGATCACCCACACGCTGGTCGAAGGCGCAGATCACTTCTTCAAGGACGAAGAGGCGCATATGAACCCTATGATCAACACGGTCAGCGATTACGTCGCGCGCCGCCTGACAGAAGTGTCCCGGTAAGATGAGCTTTGTTGACGATCTCGCCGACGCCCTCGCCCGCGATGTTCTGGCGGTGATCGACGAGATGGACGACGACCGCTTTTATGAAAAGGTGTCGCGTGTGCTGGGGGCATCCTCGCCCACCTTGCAGGAATCCTTCATGACCTGCGTGCGCATCCGTCTGTCGGAACGGCGCGGCCGCAAGTTCTTTGAAGAGGCGCTGAAAGCCGTCCGCGAAGGTAGTGACGCCCCTGAGGCTCCCAAAGACTACAGCGGCGGCGGGCATTGACGGGCCAGACTGAACATACCCGCCTCGACGCCCAGTTCGCCTTTCTGAACGAGGCGGACAAGTTGAAGTCTGTCCTGCGCGCAACCACCCTGTGCGATGGTTCGCGGCCCGAAAATTCGGGTGAACACTCCTGGCATCTGGCACTTTACGCGATGGTGCTGGCCGATCAGGCCGCGCCGGACGTGGATATCGGGCGTGTGATCCGGATGCTGATCCTGCATGATCTGGTCGAAATTGACGTGGGCGATGTGCCGATCCATTCGGCGAATGGTCTCGCACATGGATCGGCTGAGAACGCCGCCGCCGAGGCGCGGGCGGCGGACCGCATCTTCGGCCTGCTGCCCCGCGAGATCGGCACCAGCTTTCGGGCATTGTGGTCTGAATTCGAGGCAGCCGAAACCCCCGATGCCGTGTTCGCCAAATCGTTGGACAGGGTGCAGCCGGTGATGCAGAACATCGCCAGCGGTGGGGGAACATGGATCACCTATGACGTGACAGCAGAACAATTGCAGACCCGCGTGGGTGCAAAAATTGCCAAGGGCGCGCCGGCACTGTGGGATTGGGTCTGGAACGCGGCACGCAGGTTCTTTGATCACGCCTGACAGTATACCACCGTATACCACCTTCCCCGCCCCTCCGTTTTCCGCTATCACCACCGCAACGAATCCCAACGCCCGAGGCCGCCATGACCAAGATCAAAGTCGCCAATCCCGTCGTCGAACTCGACGGAGACGAGATGACCCGGATCATCTGGGATTTCATCAAGCAGAAACTGATCCTGCCCTACCTCGATCTTGATCTGAAATACTACGATCTGGGCATCGAAGAACGCGACCGCACCAATGACCAGATCACCATCGATTCTGCAGAAGCCATCAAGAAATATGGCGTTGGCGTCAAATGCGCGACCATCACCCCCGATGAACAAAGGGTCGAAGAATTCGGCCTGAAACAGATGTGGAAATCGCCGAACGGCACCATCCGGAACATTCTGGGCGGCGTCATCTTTCGTCAGCCGATCATCTGCCGCAATGTCCCCCGCCTTGTGCCCGGCTGGACCAAACCCATCGTCGTGGGCCGCCACGCCTTTGGCGATCAGTACCGCGCCACCGATTTCCGCTTTCCGGGCGCGGGCAGGCTGACCATGAAATTCGTCGGCGACGATGGCACCACCATCGAACGCGATGTCTATTCCGCCCCCTCTTCCGGCGTCTTCATGGGCATGTACAACCTCGACGACAGTATCACCGATTTCGCCCGCGCCAGCCTTAACTACGGTCTCAACCTCGGCTGGCCGGTGTACCTCAGCACCAAGAACACCATCCTCAAGGCCTATGACGGGCGCTTCAAAGACATCTTCGCCAAGGTGTACGAAGAAGAATTCGAGGCCGCGTTCAAGGCCAAAGGCATCCACTACGAACACCGCCTGATCGATGACATGGTCGCCTCCGCCATGAAATGGTCCGGCGGCTATGTCTGGGCCTGCAAGAACTATGATGGCGATGTGCAGTCCGACACCGTGGCCCAGGGCTTCGGCAGTCTTGGCCTGATGACTTCCGTCCTGATGACGCCCGATGGCAAAGTGGTAGAGGCCGAGGCCGCGCATGGCACCGTCACCCGCCACTTCCGCGAACACCAGAAGGGCAAGGCGACCTCGACCAACTCCGTCGCCTCCATCTATGCGTGGACAGGCGGGCTGAAGCACCGCGCCAAACTGGACAATAACGCGGCGCTGCAGCACTTTGCCGAAACCCTCGAAAAGGTGACGGTCGATGCGGTCGAGGATGGTTTCATGACCAAAGACCTCGCCCTGCTGGTCGGCCCCGATCAAAAATGGCTCACCACCATGGGCTATCTGG
>JANMDH010000312.1:0-3883 GCA_031376195.1 Gemmobacter sp.
CGGCGAGGACCTGTTCGAGGCGACCAAGATTCATGTCGTCCTTCAAAAGCTGCTTGGCCTGCCCACCCCCATCTACCACCACCACCGCCTGATCCGCGATGATCAGGGCAAGCGGCTCGCGAAACGCGATGACGCCCGGGCCTTGGCGAAGTTTCGCGCCGAAGGCGCGACGCCGGGCGATATTCGACGGATGGTTGGGTTGTAGCGGAAATAACACCTCAGGGCACCAGCAGCGACGCATCCCCATAGGAAAAGAACCGATACTCTTCACGCACCGCATGCGCATAAACCCCGCGCATCCGGTCCACCCCCATTAAGGCCGACACCAGCATCAACAGCGTGGATTTCGGCAGGTGAAAGTTCGTTATCAGGGCATCCGTCACCCGGAACCGATAGCCCGGATAGATGAAGATATCCGTCGTCCCGACCCAAGGCTGCAATGTCCCCGCCCCGTCCGCCGCCGATTCGATCAGGCGCAGTGCCGTCGTTCCCACCGGGATCACCCGCCCTCCGGCGGCCCTCGTCGCGTTGATCGCCGCTGCAGCATCAGGCGTCACCTCGCCCCATTCCGCATGCATCCTGTGGGTCGTCACGTCCGTGACCTTGACCGGCAGAAACGTCCCCGCCCCGACATGCAGGGTCACTTCGGTGAACTGCACCCCGCGCGCCGCAAGCGCCGCCAGCAGATCTGCATCGAAATGCAAAGATGCCGTGGGCGCTGCAACTGCCCCCGAATGCCGTGCGAACACAGTTTGATAATCCGTTTGATCCTGCGCATCCGGTGCCCGCAAGGCCGCGATATAGGGTGGCAACGGCATCACCCCCGCCTGCGCAAGCGCCGCGTCGAAATCATCGCCCGCCAGGTTGAAATCCAGGTCCATATCCGTGTCCGACTTCGCCGTCACCTCTGCCGACAAGTCCGGCGAAAACACGATCCGCTCCCCCACCGCCACCTTGCGCAGCGGTTTCGCCAAGGCGCGCCAGCCGCCCTGCGCCACAGGTTCCAGCAGCGTCACCTCCACCTTGGCCGTCACCTCGCCCTGCGCCGAGGCGCGCGTGCGCTGCCCCGACAACCGTGCCGGGATCACCTTTGTATTGTTCAGCACCAGCCGGTCCCCAGGACGGAACAGATCCACCAGATCGCGCACGTGCAGATCGCGGATACTGCCCCCTTCGGCCAACAGCAATCGCGCCGATGTGCGCGGGCGTGCAGGCCGCGTAGCAATCAGGCCCTCGGGCAGATCGAAATCGAAATCAGACAGGTTCATCCGTTACTTTCAGGTCGTGCCAGAACCGGGGCCGGCTGGCGAAAAATCTCGCGGAACATTCCCGGCGTCAGGATCGACAATGGGTTCACGCTGACCTGTGGTGCGTCCGCCGTCCCCGTCAACTGATAATTGAACCCGAACAGGCCTTCACGCTGGCGCGAAAACAGGCCCCCGATCCCGTTCAGGATATAGATGGGCGAGATAACGCCCTGCATCTGCAACCGTTTGTCCGCCGTCACATACAGCCCCGCCATCGACACCCCCAGCGATGCCCCCACGGCGGACGCCCGCGTCAACTCGATCGCCTCGGGGGTCAGCAGAAACTCCGCCTCGGCACTGCCGAACAGCAGGCCCGATTGCCCCATCTGTTCAATAAGGCCGATCACGCTCACCGCGTTCAGCAGCTCTGCCAGAACAGGGGCGTTCTTCACGCGCAAATTGCTGGCCCTTGCTGTCCCGTCATAATGCCCTGCAGGCCCGGCTGGCACCATCTGCATATCCAGTTTGCCGCCCCGTGCGTCCGCAAAGATGCCCGCCGCTGCCAGAACCGCGCCCGCGTCGTCGGAAATGATCCGCACGCCGGTGCCCCCGGATACCTGCGCAACCGCCCCAGTGATGGCCGCCGCCCCGTTCACCCGGGCGGTGAAGTTGCCGCGAAATCCGCCGTCCGGTCGAAACGCACCTGCAAAACTGGTCAGATCAATGCTGTCCGATACCGTTAGCCGGTCCAGCCGCACTGGAATTTCCCCCGCATTGCCCGCCCCGCCGGACCCGCTGCCAAAGGTCATCTTGCGCATATCCACACGTCCGCCCGTCACGGCGATCTTTGGCATCTGGCCTGCCCCCCGCCCCGTCATCGTCACTTCGGCATCCAGCCAATCATTCAGCGAGAGGGTTGAAAAGCGTGCCACGTCCAGCCCCCCGCTGGCCCGCAGATCGACAGCCCCCTTCAGCGTCAGGCCCGCAGCCTTCAGTGTCAGGCTATCCACCCGCCCCGGTTTACCCAGATGGGCCGAAACCTCCAACGATCCCCGCACCGATTTCGGCTTTGTCCAGCTCAGTTCGGGCAGGGCCAACCCCACCCCCTGCACGTCCGATGTCAGCGTCATCTGCGCGTCCTGCCCGCGCACCATGTCGATCACGACCTTGCCCTGTCCCAGCCCGGTCACAGACCCGTCCGGCAGGCCCAGACCGAATTCCCTGACCGCCACCAGGGACAGTTCCGCCGTGCCTTCCACCCGCGACTTGCCTTTGTCTTCGGGCGCGAAGCCTTGGGAAAACAGGCCGTCAAACGCCACCTTGCCCAACTTGCCCGGCCCTGAAACCGTCATGCCCGACGGATCAGCGAACAAGGTCAATGCGTCCGCCGTCAGCCTGTGACCCGGTACCAGAACGTCGGACTGAAGGTTGTAAAGCGTCCCCGTCACCTCATACCGGATGGATTTCAAAGGGATCTTTGGCACCAGCGGCAGCCGCAGCAAGGTGTCCGTCACCGCCCGCCCTTGCCCCAGATCAACCCCCCGCCCCGCCTTGGTCAGAAACCCGAAAGGCGGCTCATCCAACAGCGACAGCATCGCCGTCAATGACGAATCCGCCTTCAGCCTCACTTCGGCCTGTGCAGGGCGTTGCGTGATGTCGAGCACGGAAAACACCGAACCCGTCATGTCGATGTCGCCCCCCTTGGGCGGGGTCACACGCCCCTTGTCCAGCACCATCGTAAACGTGCTGCCTTCAATCGTGGCATACCCGACCCCATCCTGAATAGGCGGCAGGGTTTTCAGGAACCGCACATCCGTGCCCGCAAATTCGTAATTCATCGACAGGCGCGGGGCCTGCCCGGGGGTCAGGCGCAGGGCTGCCTTTACATCGAACAGCAGACTGTCTTGCACATTTTCCACCAGCCATTTTCGCGTGTTCGGCACAAGGCCGACCGGCCACAGCGCCAACAACTTCTGATGCGCAATCTCGTTCAACCCGAAGTCAAGCGCCAGCTGCCAGCCCTTTTCGTCTGCCGCCGCCCGACCTTTGGCCAGTACCCGCCGCCCGTCTTCCACCAGCGACAACTGACCGATATCCAGAATGAACGGGTCCAGCCGCAGCCGCAGATCCAGCGCCCCCTCGGAAAAGCGGACAGGTTCCTGGAACAGTCCTTCGGGATCGACCATGACCTCGTCAAAGGTGATCTGGGTCAGGAATTCTGTCGGAACGCCCAAAGCGACCCCCGGCATCAGAACCTGCCCCCGCGACTTCAGGCGGACCGATGCGCCATCCACACTAATGTCATCCAGCGTCAGGCGTTCGGCGGCACTGTCATAACGCAGGTAAAGCCCCGCCCGGTCAAAGGCCACAGGTTTCGTCTCGGGCGTCGGGCGCAGCGCCCCGGCCCCGATCTGCAACTGCCCTTCCAGACTGCCAACCTTGCCCGTGCCGTCAATCGCCGTGGTTAATTGCCCTGAAATTGGTGCGTCCAGCACCGACAGAAACGCCAATGGGGCAATCTGCGTGGCAAGGTCGGACGCTGCCACCTGATCCACTGTCGCCGTGATCCGCGCCGCAGGACTGGCTTTCTGGGTGACGACTGTCAACGTCGCCTGCGACGGTGCCGCCCCGCCCGC
>JANMDH010000341.1:0-20999 GCA_031376195.1 Gemmobacter sp.
TGAAATACTGGTGCGCGATCCCCCCATGCGCCGCCTGATGGTGAACCGCAGATACCAGCGCTGTCTGCCCGTAAGCCCATCCCGTCCGCTGAATGCCCGCGCGCGTGGCCGTCCCCGACCCCCGCCCGTCACATCCCACGATCAGCCGCGCCGTCAGGCTGCGCCCCGACGCCAGTGTCACCGATGCCCCCTGCGGCGTCACCGATTGCGCCACCACCGTTTCCCCCGAAATCAGCGTGATCCGCGCATCCGCCCGCATCGCCGTAAGGAAGGCCGCATAAAGATGCCGGTCCTCTACCATGAATCCCATCGGGCCTTCTTCGATCTCGGCGCTGTCGAAATGCAGGAATAATGGGGCCGCCCCGCCGCCCGCATGCCCGTCGCTCGCCTTGATCTGCAGAATCGGCTGCGCGCGGTCGGCCAGCGCGGGCCAGACCCCGATCGCCGTCAGCAAACGCCGCGACGCGATGGCCAATGAATAGGCCCGCCCGTCAAACCCCGTATCCGCCCGCGCCGGGGCAGGGCGCGCGTCCACCACTGTCACCCGCAGATGGTTCTGCGCCAGTGCAAGGGCAAGGGCAGGGCCGTTCAGCCCCCCCCCGACGATCAGAATATCCGCATCATGGGTCATGCTTGCAGTATGCCGGGCAGCACGGGATTGTCCATGCACCGGGCAATGGATAGCCTGCGGCAAAAGAACGGGGGGGGCGGGTATGGGCGCGAACTGGCTGTGGCAATCGGCGGGCGATCTGGGTCGGGGCATCGCAGCAGGCAAAATCCATCCCGTGGAACTGACCGAAGCCTTTCTCGATGCAATCGCCGCCCACCCCGACGGCGCGCGCATCTATGCCCGCACCACCCCCCGCCGCGCCCGCACCATGGCCATGGCGGCGGCAGGCCGCGCCAAACTCGGCCTGCGCATCGGCCTGCTGGATGGCGTGCCCCTGTCCTGGAAAGACCTGTTCGATGCGGCGGGTGCCGGGTGCGAGGCGGGATCCGCCCTTCTCGCAGGCCGCGTGCCTGACACCGATGCGCATGTTCTGCGCAATGCCACCGCACAGGGCCTCGTCTGCCTTGGCAAGACGCACATGACCGAACTCGCCTTTTCCGGCCTTGGCCTCAATCCGGTCACCGCCACCCCGCCCAACTGCAATTTCCCCGGTGCCGTGCCCGGCGGATCCTCTTCGGGGGCTGCCGCCTCCATCGCCTTCGGCCTCGCCCCCGCCGCCATCGGGTCGGATACCGGCGGGTCGGTCCGCATTCCGGCGGCATGGAACGATCTGGTCGGGTTGAAAACCACGCACCGCAGGCTGTCCCTGAAGGGCGTCGTCCCCCTGTGCCCCGGCTTTGATACCGTCGGCCCGATTGCCCGGAACGTCGAGGATTGCGCCCTGATCCTCGCCGCCCTCGAAGGTGGGGCCGTCCCCGATCTGGCGGGCACCAGCCTGACAGGCCTGCGCCTCGCCATGCTCGAAACGGTCGCCCTTGATGATCTGCGCGAAAAACCTGCCGAAGGCTTTGACGACGCCGCCCTGCGCCTTGGCCGCGCCGGTGCCGCCATAACCCGCCTGAAAATTCCCGAAGTGGCCGAGGCGCTGGCCCTCGCCGGCACCTTGTTCACGCCCGAAGCCTACGGCACATGGGGCAAACTGATCGAAACCGCCCCCGAAAAGATGTATCCGCCCGTGCTGGAACGGTTCCGCTCCGGCGCATCGGTCAAAGCTGCCGATTATGTCGCAGCCTGGCAGCGGCTGGATCAACTGCGCCTCATCTGGGCAGACCGCACCGCCGCCTTCGACGCGGTGATCCTGCCCACCTCCGCCATCCTGCCCCCCGATGCAGCGCGCCTTCTGTCGGACCCTGCCTATTTCGCCGGCGAAAACCTGCTCGCCCTGCGCAACACCCGCATCGGCAATCTGTTCGGCCTCTGTGTGCTGACCCTGCCCACTGGCCAACCCTCCTGCGGGATCAGCCTGATGATGGGCCCGGGGCAGGAAGAACGCCTGCTGCGTCTGGGTGCTGCCGCCGAACGCGTGCTGGCCTGAACGCCGCCCCTTCCCCTGTGGAACAGGGTTCGGGTGTTCGGGCAGCCGCGCGCCAATCCGCAATAGGCCAAAAAAGTCACAGAAACCGCGCCCAAGCCACCGTCATCCAAGGGTTTTTCTGGACGCCGCCTGCCGGGCTGGCTATCCTTGATCAAACGGGGCGACATGACCCCGGACATTGAGGCATGAATGGCGTTTCCTGAGCGGTTCTCGAACCTGCCGGATTATGCGTTTCCGCGTCTGCGGAAGCTGCTGGATACGCATGCGCCGGGCGGCGAGGCGATCCAGATGACCATCGGCGAACCCCGCCACGCCCAGCCTGATTTCGTAGGCCCCATCATCGCTGCCAATCTGGCAGACTTTGGCGTCTATCCCCCGAATGATGGCACCCCCGAACTGCTTGCGGCCATCGCCGCATGGGTCCAGCGCCGCTATGACGTGACGCTGGCCGAAGATCGCCTGATGGTCCTGAACGGCACCCGCGAAGGGCTGTTTAACGCCTGCATCGCCCTCTGCCCCGAAACAAAGCGCGGCAAACAGCCCGCCATGCTGATGCCGAACCCCTTCTATCAGGTCTACGCCGTGGCCGCCCTCACCGTCGGGGCAGAACCCGTCTATGTGCCCGCCACCGCCGCCACCGGGCATCTGCCCGATTATGCCGGGCTGGCCCCCGATCTGCTGGACCGGGTGACGATTGCCTATATCTGTTCGCCCGCCAATCCGCAGGGGGCCGTTGCCTCGCGCGATTATTGGGCAGAACTGCTCGCCCTCGCCGAAAAGCACGATTTCCAGATTTTCGCGGATGAATGCTATTCCGAAATTTACCGTGATACCGCCCCCCCCGGCATCCTGCAGGTCGCTGCCGAAACCGGGGCCGATCCGGAACGCGTTCTGGCGTTTCATTCGCTGTCCAAACGGTCCAACCTTCCGGGTCTGCGATCAGGCTTTGTGGCGGGGGGGCCGCAAAGCATCGCCCGCATCCGCAAACTCCGCGCCTTCGCAGGCGCGCCCCTGCCCTTGGCCCTGCAAAAGGTGGCCGAGGCGGCTTGGGCGGATGAGGCGCATGTGGTGGCCAGCCGCGCGCTTTACTGCGAAAAATTCGCGATGGCCGATCAGATTTTTGCAGGAATGCAGGGCTATCAGGCCCCCGCAGGCGGGTTTTTCTTGTGGCTGCCCGTCGATGATGGTGAGGCGGCGACCGTGAAGTTATGGACGCAAACCGGCGTCAAGGTTCTGCCGGGCGGGTATCTCTCACGCGATGCGGGCGGGGCGAACCCCGGCAAAGGTTACATCAGGGTCGCCCTCGTGGCCCCGAAAGACGAAGCGCAACGCGGGCTGACACGGCTGCGCGATTGCCTTTACGGATAAGAAGAAAAGGGACGGGACAAGTATGGCTTCCTATCAGGCACGGCGGCGCGAACCCATTGTGGACCCGGCAACGCAGGCGGTTCTGGAACGCCGTGGGCGCGAATTGCTGGGCGTTGTTCTGGCGCTTGTGGCGGTGCTGATCGGCCTGACGCTGAACAGCTATTCCCCCGATGATCCGGGCTGGATGGTCGCCACGCAGGAACCGGCGCAGAACATGCTGGGCCGTTTCGGGGCCGGCCTCGCCTCCACTTTGATGATCATTCTGGGCAAGGGCGCGTGGTCGATCCCGCTGATCCTGCTCGCATGGGGCGTGCGTTTCGTGCTGCACCGGGGCGAAGATCGCGCCTTGGGCCGGGTCGTGTTCGCCGTGGTGGGCGTGGCCCTCGCCTCGGTCTTTGCGGCGGCCCATGCGCCCGGCGCGGATTGGCCGCATTCCTTTGGTCTGGGCGGATTGTTCGGCGATACGGTTCTGGGCGCAGTGCTGGGCGTCGTCCCGATGCTGAAACTGCTGACCGTGATCTTTGGCGCGGCGTTGCTGGCCATGACGTTCTTCGTGACCGGGTTTGATCGCGACGAACTCCAAGGCCTCGTCCGGTTCCTGCTCGTTGGCTCGGTGGTGGCCTATGCGCAGATCGTCACAGTCGCCGGTCGCGGGGCACAAGGCACCGCGCGCGCGGCCCAAGCCCTGCAAGATCGCCGCCAGCGCCGCGCCGATGTCGCCGACGCGCGCGTGATGGAACCGGCCCCCTTGCGCGCCGCAGCCATGGCCCGCCGCGAACCGCCCCTGGTGCCCGATCAGAACACCTCCATGCGGCCCGCTCCCCTGCAGGCAAGCGGCGCGCGCCTCGCAGGCGCTCTGCGCCCGACCGCCCTTGCCGAAACCGACCCGCTGCCCCAGCCCCGCGAACGCGTCGGTCTTCTGGCCCGCATGCAGGGCCTGACGCGGCGCGTCGCCGATCCCGAACCCGAACTCATCGACAACGCCATATCGGCCCGCGCCGATTACGCCGACATGCCATCCGAAGACCGCATCCGTGCCCGCATCAGCAACGTCGTGCGCGCCCGCACCGGCCTGACCGGCCCCGCCGCCACCGAAGGCCTCACCCCCCTGCAGGCCGCCATCGCCGCCCGCCGTGAACCCGCCGTCACCCGCCCCCGCGCCCCCCAGCCCCTTGTCGCCCAAACCGGGCGCGGCCTTGGCCTGCCTGCATCACCGCCGATGCTCACTGCCGCTGTGCCCGCCATGCGACCCGCTCTTGCCGCAGCCATCCTTCCCGACACCACCACATCCCTTCTCGCCCAGGACTGGGCCGTCGATGACCTTGATGCTGATCCCGTCATCACCGACGCCGCCACCGGCTGGGATGATGACGAAGACGACCTCGACACTGGTCTGCTCGACGATGATCTCGACATCGAACCCGTCTCCTATCAAACCGGTGCCTACGACCGCAAACAGGTTGTCCAGCACACGCCCGCCCGGCCCAGCCCCCTTTCAAGCCGCGCCCGGGCCGAGGCGCAGCCCCGCCTGAAATTCGACGACCCCCAGCCCGAATACGACCTTCCTCCCCTCTCCCTCCTCTCCAACCCCGTCAACATTCAGCGCAATACCCTCTCCGATGACGCGCTTGAGGAAAACGCCCGCATGCTCGAATCCGTCCTCGATGACTACGGCGTCAAGGGCGAGATTACCTCCGTCCGCCCCGGCCCCGTCGTCACCATGTACGAACTCGAACCCGCCCCCGGCCTCAAGGCCTCCCGCGTCATCGGTCTCGCCGATGACATCGCCCGTTCCATGTCCGCCCTCTCCGCCCGCGTCTCAACTGTCCCGGGTCGCACCGTCATCGGGATCGAGCTGCCCAACGCCATCCGCGAAAAGGTCGTCCTGCGCGAGATCCTCTCCGCCCGCGATTTCGGTGACAGTTCCATGCGCCTCCCCCTTGCGCTGGGCAAAGACATCGGCGGCGAACCGATCATCGCCAACCTCGCCAAGATGCCCCACCTGCTGATTGCGGGCACCACCGGCTCCGGCAAATCCGTCGCCATCAACACCATGATCCTCTCGCTCCTCTACAAGCTTTCGCCCGAGGAATGCCGTCTGATCATGATCGACCCCAAGATGCTGGAACTCTCCGTCTATGACGGCATCCCCCACCTTCTGTCCCCCGTCGTCACCGACCCCAAGAAGGCCGTCGTCGCCCTCAAATGGGTCGTCGGCGAAATGGAGGAACGCTATCGCAAGATGTCCAAGATGGGCGTGCGCAACATCGAAGGCTACAACGGCCGCGTCCGCGAGGCGCTCGCCAAATCCGAACTGTTCAAACGCACGATCCAGACCGGATTCGACGACGACACCGGCGATCCGGTGTTCGAGACCGAAGAATTCATGCCCGTCGCAATCCCCTACATCGTCGTCGTCGTGGACGAAATGGCCGACCTGATGATGGTCGCCGGCAAAGAGATCGAGGCTTGCATCCAGCGCCTTGCCCAGATGGCCCGTGCCTCCGGCATCCACCTGATCATGGCCACCCAGCGCCCCTCCGTCGATGTCATCACCGGCACCATCAAGGCCAACTTCCCCACCCGCATCTCGTTTCAGGTGACGTCCAAGATCGACAGCCGCACCATCCTGGGCGAACAGGGCGCCGAACAACTGCTCGGCATGGGCGACATGCTCTACATGGCCGGCGGCGGCAAAGTCAGCCGCATCCACGGCCCCTTCGTCAGCGATGAGGAAGTCGAGGAAATCGTCAACCACCTCAAATCCTACGGCCCGCCCGTCTATATGTCCGGTGTCGTCGAAGGCGTCGATGACGACAAGGAAGGCGACATCGACATGGTGCTCGGCCTCGGCGGCGACGGCAGCGACGACGCCCTCTACGATCAGGCAGTCGCCGTGGTCGCCAAGGACCGCAAATGTTCCACAAGCTACATCCAGCGCAAACTCGGCATCGGCTACAACAAAGCCGCTCGGCTGGTGGAACAGATGGAGGAAAACATGGTGGTCACCACCGCGAACCACGTGGGTAAAAGGGAAATTCTGCTGCCGGAGCGGTGAGGGTCAGCCCAGTAGCTGTTGGAATCTCAGTTTATCGGAGGACCGATGATAGGGTGCTGCCAACAGATGCTGGAGAATGACGCTCCTGTGGCTTTGGTCAACTCTGCCCACTGGGTTGCCTGGCTTCTTCAGACTCTCTTCAACTTCATACTCGTCCAGAATCAGCAAATTGCATTCGACATGGCTGTCGTGTCCCAGCCATGGGTTCAAGGCTTGCGATATTGGAACGCACGGTCTAAATTTTGCACTGGTATTGATCCGCAAGAACCATCCATCATCCCACGACAGGCACACCATCATTTTACATTTCTGCGGCTCCGTCAGCCGGTCGAAAACCCAGATCACCTCAAGGGTTTTCAGCACTTTACAGCCGCACCCGCGGTGCAGTTTCGCGGATAAATTCGATCATCGCCCCCTGATCCGGGCCGTCATCAATCATGTCTTCATACCGCATCAGGCCGCCGTTCGCTGCCTGCCAGTCCGGCCCGTGCGTCACCGCTGTTCGTTCCGTAAACGTCATCGCCTGCGACTGTTCAAATCCCGCGATCAGATGCTCCTGCTCACTTTCCGCCAGAGTGTCCAGCAACGCCTCGTCATTAGCCGTCCGGATGATGCGATACCCTTCAAGCCGCCAAGGCAGATCTGTCCGCTGCAGTTCCCACAGCCACACCGCCTCGCCCTTGATCAACTCATATATCTCTAAAGGCACTGGGCCGTACTTCATCGCTCGGTAGTTCGCCCCGAAAATCGGCTGCTGATAGGCGTTCAGATGCGACCGATCAGCAAAGTAGCAGGCTTTCAACGCGGCATGCAAATCCAGCGGCTTCTGCCGCGCGGCCATGTAATCGATGGCCTGAAGCGCCTTATCGGCGGCAAAACGGTATCGTGCATCCATGTGGGGAACATAAGCAGAAATGTCTTAAAGAACAATATCAACGGTTGGGCGATAGTCCGAATGAAATGTTCGGTTGGCTGTCACCCCCTCCCCCTCGCCATCCTCACATCCCTCAACCGCTTCAACTCCTCCAGCCGCGCCCGTCGCTTCTCTCCCTCGCTCCGCTCCTCCAGTGCGGCCTCCCTCGCCGCCATTTCCGCCTCGACCGCTGCGAAAATCTCCCGCTTCACCGTGCTGATCTCGTCCTCCACGCTCGGCGCGTAACGCATGTCCTCCGCCCCCATCACCACGCCTGCCAACCGCGCCAGCATGAATGTGCGCAGCACCGCGTTCATCCGGGGCAGGTGCCCCGCGCCCATGCTGCGGAAAAATTTCGCAACATCCTCGTCCAGCCGGATCGTCACCGGCACCTTTTTCGGCGCACCGGGGTTTTGCACGATCTGGTGCCAGGCGGCGGGAATGCGGGCCGACCCGTCAAGGCCCCAGCGCAGGTCCGCCTCCAGATCGCGCAGGCCTTGGGCAAGATGGTGATAGGCGGCGGGTTTCGGCGTCTTGGCAGCGGGCATCGGTGTGTTCCTTTTGCGGGGAACATTGCCGAAAAGGCGTGAACGCCGCGTTTGCGGGCCGCGCGGCGGGTGTATGTACGGATCGAATACGCTTTGAATACGGATCGAATACGCGTTGAATACGGCAAATCGCCGCCTTGTGATCGAAATCGGGGATGCACTGGGCGTTGGGCCGTCCTATGTTGAAGTCATGAAAATTCGCATCGCAACTCTCGCTTTTCTCGCCCTCGCGTTTCCCGCGCAGGCCGAAAAGATTCCGCTGGCCAACCTGTCGGCCTATCTGAACAGTCTGACCACCGTTCAGGCCGACTTCACCCAGATCAACGCGGACGGGTCGATCAGCACCGGCAAAATCTCCATCCGCCGCCCGGGTCGCGTCCGGTTCGAATACGCCCCGCCGGATGACAGTCTGGTGCTTGCGGGTGCTGGTACGGTCGCGATTTTTGACGCGAAATCCAACCAGCCCCCCGAACAATACCCCCTGTCGCGCACCCCCCTGAATCTGATCCTGGCCGAAAATGTGGACCTCGGGCGCGCCAAAATGGTGGTGGGTCACACCGAGGCCGACAACACCACACGGGTCAAGGCGCAAGATCCCGCGCATCCGGAATATGGCTCCATCGAAATGGTTTTCACCGCCAATCCGACCGAACTCCGCCAGTGGGTGATCACCGATGATACGGGCAGCGAAACCACCGTCATCCTTGGCGAATTGTCCAAGGGGATGACATTTCCCGGATCAACCTTCAGCATCGTTGCCGAAACCGACAAGCGGAAATAGTGTTAATTATCGGCAGCTTGCCAACTGCCCCTGATACAGGTCCGCCCGCGCATTCAGTTTTTGCGCCACCTCGATCAGCCATGGCTTGTTGTTGTAACTGCCGTTGGCATAACCCGTCCGCCCTTCGTGATAGGCCAGATACTGATTGCCTACGTCCGTCTTTGGAATGCCCAGCCGCCGTTCTGTGCCGGTCGCATACCAACCCATGAAATCGGTCGCATCGTCGATGTTGTCGCGCCGCGCACTCCGCCGGCGTTGTTCATCCTGATACTCTTCCCACGTCCCGTCCAGCGCCTGACTGTAACCATAGGCCGTGCTCTGCCGCCCCATCGGGATGATCCCCAGCACGAACCGATGCGGCGTTCGCGCATTGCCGATGAATTTCGATTCCTGATGGATGATGGCCATCTGCGCGGAAACCGGAACGCCCCATTTGCGTTCAGTCGCCTTCATGGCGCTGAAATACTGCGGCCGTTCCCGGATGATGTTGCATGCATCGTCCAGATCGCGTGGCGCGGAAAACCTGCTGCTTCCCCCGCCGCAAGAGGCCAGAAACATCAACAGGATCGCCGCACGGAGAAGTCTGCTCATATGCCCCTCGTGCCTTCTTTTTTTTACAAGATAGGCGAAAAACGCGGCCAAGGAAATGGGCTTGGACCCTGCCTCAGATCAGAAAAACGAGAGTAAGCGGCAATGTGATCACCGACATCAGCGTAGAGATGATCACCAACCCCGCCACCTGCGGCGCATCCGCCCCGTATTTTTCGGCGAGCATATAAGACGTGACGGCAACCGGTGTAGACAGTTGCAAGATGAGAACGGCAAGGGCGGTGGGGTCAAGCCCGAACCAGCGTCCGGCCAGAACGGCGACCCCGACACACAGCCCGACACGCAACAGCGACAGCCAGACCGCACGCCCAACGCCGCCCGGGGTGATCCGGGCAACGGCGACGCCCAGCGTGATCAGCATCAAGGGAATGGCCATCTGCCCGATCAGATCCAGCGTATTCGTGACCCATACCGGGGTCTGCCATCCCTGCCACAGGAACAAAGCGCCCAGCAGCGTCGCCCCCACCATCGGCTCGCGCAGCGCCTTCCACGGCGATCCGCCACCCGCGACCAGCCAGAGGCCGAAGGTAAACGATAGCACCGCCATTACCGCAAAGATAACAACCGCATAGCCCAGACCCGCTTCGCCAAAAGCGAACAGCGCGATGGGCAGGCCCAGGTTCCCGGTGTTTCCAAAAATCAGCGGGGCCAGATACGTCCGCCTGTCCAGTCCCATCATATGCGTCAGACCCCAGAAGATCAGCGTCAGGGCGGCATAGCCCAGCAACGATGCCAGCGATACGGCAGCAAGGGCGGCAGGGTCGATGTCGGTTTTCATCAACGCCGAAAAGATTAGGCAGGGCACCCCCAGCGTCATCGACAGACGGGTCACAAACTCCATCCGGTATTCAAAACCCAGGCGGACCCAGATAAAACCGATGCTGGCCAGCACGGCGACGGGGGCCACCACACCCAGGACTGTAAGGACTAGGTTCACAGACTGTTTCCCCGATTCGCGTTGTCTTTGATGGACAATTCCCGACAAAAGGGATTACTGATTGGGGATAAGGGGCGCAATGCGATGCTGAAGACGCAGGCGAAATACCATCTGGGACAAATCTTGCGGCACCGGAAACATCCGTTTCGCGGTGTTGTCTTCGACGTTGATGCGATGTTTTCCAATAGCGAAGAATGGTACCGCGCCATCCCCGAAGATGCTCGGCCCCGTCGGGATCAGCCTTTTTACCATCTGCTCGCCGAAAACGAAGAAAGCTATTATGTGGCTTATGTTTCGGAACAGAACCTTGTGCTGGATGAGACGGGCGAACCCGTGGATCACCCCGATCTTGGTGATCTGTTCGGCGACTTCGAGGATGGGATTTACCCGCTTCAGTTTCAGTTGAACTAACGGCGCTGCCGGGCTGAAGACCGTCACACCTTCCCCAACTTTTCCCCTCAGTAGCCCAATGCACACCCGTCTTTCCTAGGGTCAGATGCGCCCTCCAGAACGCCATTGTCATGGATCAGGATCGCCTGCGCCCCGCCAATCGGTTCCTCGGGCGCAATCACATGGTGCCCCATTTCCGCCAACCGGGCGGCGATGGCCGGGTCATACCCGCTTTCCACCTTCATACCTTCGGCTGCCGCAAAACACCTTGGCGCGTCGATGTTGGTCTGCGGGTCCATTCCGAAATCCACCATGTTGCTGACAAACCGCGCGTGCCCGCTGGGTTGATATGACCCGCCCATCACGCCGAATGGCAGTGTCACACGCCCATTCTGGCGGATCATCGCCGGGATGATCGTGTGCATCGGGCGTTTGCCGGGGGCCAGTTCATTCGGATGGCCGGGCGTCAGGCTGAACCCCGCCCCCCTGTTCTGGAAATTGATGCCGTACCGCGTCGACGCAATGTTCGCGCCGAAGGCCCAATACACGGAATAAATCAGCGATACCGCCATGCGATCCTTGTCGACCACCGTGATGTAGACCGTATCGCGGTGCACCGCCTCGGTCAGGGGCGCTGCGGCGGGCATGGCGCGCTTTGGGTTGATCAGTGCGGCCAGACGGCTGGCCGTGTCGGGCGACAGCATATGGGCGATGCGGGTCACATGGTCCGGGTCGGCGATGAACCGGTTGCGCGCATCATAGGCAAGCTTTGCCGCCTCTGCCTCCAGATGCGCGCGGTCGGCACCAAACGGATCCAGCCGGGTCAGATCGAAATGCGCAAGGATGTTCAGCATCAGAATGGCCGTCGCCCCTTGGCCGTTCGGCGCATGTTCGACCAGTTCGACATCTTTGTAGGTGCCGCTGATCGGATCGCCCCAGGTGCAGGCCGTGGTGGCAAAATCCCGTGCGCTATGGGTGCCACCGAGGGCGGCAAGTGAGGTGATCATGTCCTCTGCCACCTCGCCATCGTAAAATCCGTCCCGGCCTTGCGCGGCTATGGCGCGCAGAACCTGCGCCTGACCGGGGGCGCGAAAGATCTGGCCCTGACGCGGGGCTTTGCCCTGCAGCAGGAAATGATCCCGCGCAGCCCCCTTCAGATCATCTGCGGCCAGTGCCCAATCCCGCGCGACACGCGGGGCGACGGGAACGCCTTCGTTGGCATAGCGAATGGCAGGGGCCAATGTGGTTGCCAGATCAAGGGTTCCCCAATCGGCGGAAAGGCGGCAAAACGCATCCACTGCTCCCGGGATCGTGACAGATTCGATGCCTCGCAGGGGAACCGCTGTCAGCCCCCGGTCCCTTAGGGTGGCGGCGGTAAGGCCTGTCGGTGCGCGGCCTGAACCGTTCAGGGCATGGATGCGGTTCTGCCCCGCCGGTTTGACCAGTACAAAGCAATCCCCGCCCAAGCCGGCCATTTGCGGCTCGCATATGCCCAGCAGAACCGCCCCGGCAATCGCAGCATCCGCCGCATTGCCACCCGCCTGCAGAATGTCGACCGCCACTTTGGCGGCAAGTGGATGCGACGTCGCGCACATACCGCTCGTAGCCAGCACAGGTGACCGACCCGGACGTTCAAAATTGCGCATATCGCCCCCTGCCACGTCCGGCAATCCTGCACAGAGCAGATGGGCGGGGCAAGGGGGCGAACGGGCGCACGCCGGGGTTGGAAAAAAATCAGAACCTCGGCACTGCAATCTTGGGTGGGGGTATCGACCGCAGCACCGAGGGAAGCTGTAAAGCTACACTTGCAGGTTGCACGCACACTGGGGCAGGCGATGGGGCGAAAAAAGGTAATAACGGGGCACAAATTCCAGAACACCAGAATTGCTTCTCAGATCAGCGTGATTGTTTCGCATTCAATTCAAACGTTAAACAGTTTTCCTCCCCCAGGCGGTGGTAGGTCAGATTATTGGTCAGCGCACGAATCAGATACCATCCATAGCCGCCTTCCGCCGGGTATCCGGCAGCATCGTCATCGGGAAACCAGCCGGGTGGCGGGGTGTCCCCCGGCATTGGCAGGCCGTTGTCGCGCAGGGTGCAACTGATGCCGGACGGACGCTGCACAACACTCAGATAGATATGCCCATCGTGGTTTGGCTGGGCATGTTCAACGATGTTGTTCAGCACCTCTGCCAGCACTAGTTCCGCCATGCTGCGCAGATCATCCAGCAGATCGCAAAGTGGGGGACGGCCAAGCGCCTGCGACAGTGCATCCCGGACGCCCTGCGGGTCGCTGTGCATCGACATATCAAGACGCCGCACCCTGCACGTCACGGGGGCCGCATGATCACCCTGCATTCCGCATGTCCATCCCCGGATTCGCAGGGGCGACCGTGTGAATGCGCAGCACGGTATCCATCCGGGTCAGGTGCATCACCTTTTGCACCGTGGGCGTCAATCCGGCCAGTTCCAGTTTGCGGTCCGGCCCCAGCAACTTCATCACCGCGACGATGGCACCCAGGCCGGAACTGTCCAGAAATGCCACCTTCGACAGGTCGATCAACACCCGTGGCGCCGGGGTCTGCACGATTCCGCGCATCTGTTCCTTGAACTGAATGGCCGAGGCGGCATCAATCCGATCCTCTGCCACACGGACAATCAACAGGTCGGCAGTCGTCTCGGAACTCAGATTCATATGTGTCATTCTCCATCAGTCACGCGCAGGTTAACGCAGGGGTCTTAGCAAATGGTAACCGGGCAAATACCGGTAGGGGGCTTTTCGATCTGGACGTCAGGCGTTAGCGTCGGGGAATGATGAAAGCCAAAGACAAGATGATGGATTACCCCGCCCTGCGCGATACCTTGATGGCTCTGTGCAAAGGCGAAACCGATACGGTTGCCCTGATGGCCACAGTGGCGTGCGAAGTGCACCGCCTGCATCCCCTGGCGGACTGGACGGGGTTCTACCGCGTCGTATCACCCGAACTGCTGAAGATCGGGCCTTACCAAGGCGGGCACGGCTGTCTGGTGATCCCCTTTTCGCGCGGCGTTTGCGGGGCGGCTGCGCGCACCGGGCAGGCGCAGATCGTCCCGGATGTGGAGGAATTTCCCGATCATATTGCCTGCGCGTCCAGCACCCGGTCGGAACTGGTTCTGCCGGTCTGGAACGGGGCGGGGCGCTTGCTGGGCGTGTTTGATCTCGACAGCGACACGCCGGCCGCTTTTGACGTCGGTGACGCGCGTGAATTGGCAGGGATCCTCGCTGCAGTTTTTCAGGACGCGGTCTGATGCTGCACGGCTCTTGCCAATGCGGCGCGGTGGAATTTGAGGTTTCAGGCCCCCTGCGCTATGTGATCGCCTGCCACTGCACCCAGTGCCGCAAGGTCAGTGGGCATTATTGGGCGGCATCCACGGCACCCATCGCGGCGTTCCGTATGATACGCGACGATGGCCTGCGCTGGTTCCGATCTTCGGCCACCGCCCGGCGCGGATTCTGCGGGACATGCGGCGCGACCTTGTTCTGGGAACCGTCGGGTAAAGCGGGCTGGTCCTTTTCGCCGGGGCTGATCGACGGGCCGACAGGTCTGACCACTGCGGAACACATCTTTATACAAGATGCTGGCGATTACTACGCACCTGAAGGCCCGCCTCCGCCGCTGACCACTGTTACGGGACCTCTGTCAGCGTCCTGTCTCTGCGGGGCGGCCCGTTTCACCCTGCCTGGTCCGGCGGGCGATATCACCGCCTGCCACTGCACCCAATGCCGCAAACTGTCCGGGCATTATTCGGCGTCGTTTGATGCAGCGGAATCGGGAATTGCTTGGGCCGCAAACACGACGGTGCAGGAATATGAAACACCGGGGCACGCCCTGCGCGGGTTCTGCGGCACCTGCGGCTCGAACCTTTATTTCCGCGGTGCACAAGGGGAATTCTCGGTAGAGGCCGGGGTCGTCACGGGTGCTACGGGCGGGCGGCTGACCGCGCATATCTTCGTTGCCAACAAGGGCTATTACTACGATCTGGACGACGGCGTGCCGCAGTTTGCAGGCGCGTCTTGACCGATCTTGCCCCCGGATATAGCTACGCCCCTCCCACCGATCCCCTTCGCGTGATCCACCACGATGCGCATCTGCTGGTCGTCGACAAACCCGCAGGCCTGCTGACCGTGCCCGGCAAAGGTGCCGACAAGGCCGATTGCCTGATCACCCGGCTGCGCGCTGATTTCCCTGATGTCCTGCTGGTGCACCGCCTTGATACCGATACATCCGGCGTCATCGTCTTTGCCCTGACGAAACTTGCGCAGGGGCATCTGGGCAAGCAGTTCGAACACCGTCAGACGCAAAAAGCCTATATCGCGCGCGTCTGGGGGGTCGTGCACGAAGATCAGGGTCAGATCGACCTGCCCCTGATTGTCGATTGGCCCAACCGCCCGCGCCAGCATGTGAACCATGAAACGGGTCGCCCCGCCCAAACCGATTGGACCGTGCTTTCACGCGACGATGCTGAAACCCGCATGGAATTGCGCCCCCTGACCGGCCGAAGTCACCAGTTGCGCGTCCATATGGCCGCCTTGGGGCATCCGATCCTCGGCGATCCCCTGTATGCCACAGGCCCTGCCACTGATTTCCCACGCCTGATGCTGCACGCCCGGATGATCGGCTTTCGCCACCCCCAAGGCGGCACCCCGGTGCGTTTTGAAAGCCCCGTTCCCTTCTGATTTCACCCGCGAAGAAGTATCCCAGCCAGCGGCTCCCACCCCTATTCCAAAGGGTCTGTCCCCCGGATTTCTTCCGCCGTCGGCACCAGTCCGTAGGGGGCCACCACCCGCCATACATGATCCGGCACCATGTTCTTGATCCGCGCCGGGAACGACCGCCGCAGGTGCAGCACGGTTTCCACCGCCTTCATCTCCACCCGCGCCCGCGCAAACTCCAATCCCCTCGGCCCGATTCTTGGCTGCAGAAACGACACGATGGGCCGCAGCCAGTTGGGCATCCGGCGCAAAGGCATTCCCCCCGCCGCCCGCGCCGTGTTTTCCATGAACCCCTTCACCGCCCCCCGCCGTTTGCCCTTGTCCGTCAAGGGGCTGGTTGCCAGCCGATCCCCCAGCAGCGCCAGCAATTCCGCCCCCCGCCCATTCCGCACGATCAGCCACTGATCCCCGTCGCCCCCCATGTATCCCACCGTTATGTCCGCCAGCCGGTTCGTGTAATCCACGCAGGTCTTGCAGGTCATCGGAAAAAAATCATCCGGCAGCTGCGAAATCGGCAGTTGCAGGAACGGCACCGTCCGCATCGGGCGACCATCCTCAAACCGCAGCTCCACCCGGAAATCCGCCCGGAACTCCAGATAACTGACCGTTTCGGGCTTCGGGTCCAGCAGCGCCAGAAACTGATGGAAATTCGCTGTCGTCGTATTGTCCGAACAGGGCGTCCCGATCACGTACAACCGCTCCAGCCCCAGTTCCGCCTCAAGCGCGCGCAGGGCGTAAACCTGACACGGAATCCCGATCATCGCGATCCGCTTGTGCCCTGCCGCCCGCGCCGGTTCCAGCAGGGCAAGGGTCGGCGCATAGCCCATCCGCATCCCCCGCACATGCGCCAGTGCCGCAGGGTCAGTCACGATCACCGGCATCGGTTTCCATTTGTCATCGGGGTCGGGCGCGACCGTCAGCACGGCATCAACCACCCCGGTTTCCAGCAGGCACGCCGCAAGGGCTGTGGTGATCCCCGTCCACTGGGCCCCGGGGGCGGGGTTAACCAGACGGGCGCGGAGCATCTTTTGCGTGACGCCGAAAAAGCCCTCATCCCCAAGGCCCGGGTCGGTGATCCGCCCGTGCGTCACAACCTCAAGCCTTGGATAATCCGGCTGAATGAACTGACAGGCGCGCCCGCATGCCTTGCCATCCGCCATCCGCGATACCCCGCAATCGGTGCACAGGCCCGGCCGGGCCGCCCCGCCGATCTGCGGGGCTGTCAGGCCGGGAATTGGCACTGTCATGGGGTAATCCTTCGTCGGAGGGGTAGCCGTGAACTGTCGTCGCCGCCGGATCAAGTGTCAATCGGCCGTGACTGTGTGTCGGGTGCGAAGGGGGACGGTCCTGCCGGATTGTGGAACCACCAAGGATGAGCACCGTCCCGCTGGATCAGAGCATGATGATGTTCGATACCATGATCGCCTATGCGCAACCAACCACCGCAATCCGCGTTTGACCGTCGGAGGCCGGGCCGTGTGTTTCAGAAAAACAGGTGTAATATGCGGCGGTCTGGGGCTGAAGCGGAAACTGCCCTTGAACTGTAGACCGTACTATTGCGATGGCGGAGGATGGTCTTCCGTTTGCATTGCGACAATGGTGATTTCGCACCACGAAGGTTTCTCAGCAACGAACTCGTGAAATTGGTTCTTCAGGCCAAGCTCGGTATCGAAGGCATTGGCCGCTATTGGAAAGCTGTCGTCCTCAGAAAGGATCTCACCAAGCGACGTACCGCATATTCTGCAGAAACATCTGCCATACTTGTATGGCGGGTCTGGTTGATAGAGCCCGACATGTTCCTTCCCGTGAACCCACTTCAGGTCGTCCCGTTTGACAAACACAATGGTGCTGGCACCGACCTTTCGGCACCGGGAACAATGACAGGTCCCCATCGTTGACGGTTTGTTCAGCAGTCCAAATTTGATCGCTCCACAGCAACAGCTTCCTTCAACCATCGCGCGATGCCTCCCTTGTCACATTTGCCGACATCAAGAACATTATAAGAACGTCTGCAATCAGGCAAGGGCGCCTTTGGACTCAAACCTGCCGTTCGATCGATGCTGCAGGAACGCGCCCCTCTGGTAACGGCAGGTGTCCGCCGGCCGTGATCCCTCACCCGCCCTCACAATGATTTGTCCCATAGCGCGTTTTGCCATTTGTGCCCGGCGCGATAGTTAGGTGTAATGCACCTGACGAATATCTTACGGGAGTCCGACGTTATGGCTGATGCCCTTGTTGCGGAAATTGAGGCCCTCGGGCACAAGCTGGGGGCGGCCAAGGCCAGCATCAACCAGCGTTTTATCGGGCAGGGCAAGGTCGTCGATCTTGTGCTCGCCAGCCTTCTGTGCGGCGGTCATGCCCTGTTGGTGGGTTTGCCGGGGCTGGGTAAAACCCGGCTGGTGGATACACTGTCCACTGTGATGGGCCTTAAAGGCAGTCGCATCCAGTTCACGCCTGATTTGATGCCTGCGGATATCTTGGGGTCAGAGGTGCTGGATACGGGTGCCGATGGCAACCGGGCCTTCCGTTTCATCGAAGGGCCGATCTTCTGCCAGCTGCTGATGGCAGATGAAATCAACCGCGCCAGCCCCCGCACCCAGTCAGCACTGCTACAGGCGATGCAGGAACGTGAAGTGACGATTGCGGGGCAACACCGCCCCCTCGGGCGACCTTTCCACGTTCTGGCCACGCAGAACCCGATTGAACAGGAAGGCACCTATCCCCTTCCCGAGGCGCAGCTGGACCGTTTTCTGGTGCAGGTCGATGTGGAATACCCCGACCGCGCAACCGAACGCGACATCCTGATCGCGACGACGGGGGCAGAGGATGCACAGGTGCATGCCGTGTTCACGGCGGATGATCTGATCGCGGCGCAGGCCCTGATCCGGCGCATGCCGGTGGGCGAAAAGGTGGTTGAAGCGATCCTTGATCTGGTGCGCGGCTGCCGCCCGGGCGAGGCGGAGGGGCGCGATCTGGCGGATGTGCTGTCCTGGGGCCCGGGGCCGCGTGCCGCGCAGGCCCTTATGCTGACGGTCCGGGCGCGAGCCCTGCTGGACGGGCGGCTCGTGCCGACGATTGATGATGTGGCCGCCCTGGCGCGTGCCGTGATGACCCACCGGATGCAGTTGAACTTTGCGGCACGGGCGCGGGGCGAAAGCATCGGATCGGTGATCGACCGCGTCACGGCGCGGACCCTTGGTCTGGGTATGGCTGCGTGACCGAAACCCTTCCCCTGCGACCCCGGGCCGAAGTCCTTGGTCAGGCGCTGCCCGCCCTTCTGGCGGCGGCGGATCATCTGGCCTCAACCGTGATCCTTGGGGATCACGGGCGGAGGCGGGCGGGAATGGGCGACGAATTCTGGCAATATCGGCCGGCCCATGCAGGGGATTCCGCCCGGATGATCGACTGGCGCCGTTCGGCCCGGTCGGACACCACCTTCGTGCGGGAACGCGAATGGCAGGCCGCGCAATCGGTGACACTGTGGGTTGATCAATCCCGTTCGATGGGGTTTTCCGGCGATGCCAAACGCGCGCCAAAGGCGGATCGGGCCAAACTGATATCGCTTGCTGCGGCGATCCTTTTGCTGCGCGGGGGCGAACGTGTCGGCCTGTCCGGCGACGCCGCCCCGCCCCGCTCGGGGCGCGCGCAGGCGGATCGCATTGCGCTGGCCTTGGCTGATGACGGCACCGGTGATTATGGCCACCCCGACGTGTCGGGCCTTGTGGCGCATGGCCGCGCGGTTTTCGTGTCGGATTTTCTGGGCGATATGACCGGTGTCGAGGCGGCGATGGCGGAAGCATCGGATCGCGGCGTTCGCGGCGCAATCCTGCAGGTGCTGGACCCGGCGGAAGAAGAGTTCCCGTTTGATGGGCGCACGATTTTCGAATCCATGGGCGGGTCCCTGCGCTTTGAAACCCTGCGCGCGGGCGATCTGCGCGGGCGGTATCTCGCGCGGCTGGCGGAACGGAAAGAACGGTTGCAAACACTGTCCGCCGCGTCCGGATGGCATTACCATTGCCATCACACCGGGCAGGGCGCACAGGGTGCCCTGCTGTGGCTTTATCGGGCATTGGAGGCGGGTGTCTAAGATGTGGATCATCGGCCCCATTGGCTTTACTGCCCCCCTGATCCTGTTGGGTCTGATCGTTTTGCCCATCCTGTGGCTGCTTTTGCGCGCCGTGCCCCCTGCACCCATCCGCAGGCGGTTTCCTGGCGTGGCGCTGCTCTTGGGCCTGACGGATGACGAGGTCGAAACCGACAAGACACCGTGGTGGCTGCTGTTGCTGCGGGCCTTGGCCATCGCAGCGGCGATCGTCGCTTTCGCGGGGCCGGTGCTGAACCCGCAAACGCGGCAGGCAGGTACGGGGCCGTTGCTGGTACTGATCGACGGGGGCTGGGCCGATGCCCGCGACTGGCCGCGCCGCATTGACCGGGCCATGGCCCTTATCGACGAGGCGGGGCGGGATGGGCGGCCTGTGGCAGTGGTGCGCCTGACGGATCTGCCGACGCCCGTGGCCTTTCAGGCTGCAAGCGCGCAAAGCGGGCGGCTGGCCGCCCTGCTGCCGCAACCCTACGCGCCGCAGAACTTTCAGGCCTGGGCCGATGCTTTGCCGCAAGGCGACTTCGACAGTTTCTGGCTGTCGGACGGGCTGGATCACCCCGACCGCGATGCGCTGACAACGGCGCTTGAACAGCACGGCACCTTGCAGGTGTTTGAAAGCCCGCGCCCGGTTCTGGTCCTGCGACCTGCAGCATTTGCGGACGGGTCCATCCAGGTTGCCGCAACCCGTCTCCCAACAATTGGTGCCGCCAAGGCTGAGGTGGTCGCCCGCGGGCTTGATCCGGCAGGGATTGAACGGGAATTGGCGCGCGTGACGCTGCCCTTCGCTGATGGCGCGGCTGAGGCTGGGGCCAGCCTCGATCTGCCCCCCGAACTGCGCAACCGGATCACCCGGTTCGAACTGGCGGGCATCAGGTCTGCGGGGGCGGTCAGCCTGACCGATGACAGCCTGAAACGCCGCAAGATCGCGCTGATTTCCGGTGAAAGCGCCACCGAAGGGCTGCTGTTACTGTCGCCCACGCATTACCTGCAACAAGCTTTGGGCCCTGTGGCCGATCTGATTGACGGCGGGTTGGAAGATGTTCTGCCTGCGAACCCCGACGTCATTGTCCTGGCTGATGTGGCCCGCCTGACGCAGACCGAGCAGGACGGAATTCTGGATTGGCTGGACGGCGGTGGGCTGCTTTTGCGTTTTGCCGGGCCGCGACTGGCCGCCAGCGATGTGGCGCGTACGACGGATGACCCGCTGATGCCCGTGCGCCTGCGCGCCGGCGGGCGCAGCATCGGCGGCGCTATGACGTGGGGGGAGCCGAAGGCGCTGGCCCCGTTTGCCGAAGGCAGCCCCTTTTTCGGGTTGGAGATCCCGGCAGAGGTAACCGTCACCCAGCAGGTTCTGGCACAACCGGGCCCGGAACTTGCGGCGCGCACGATCGCGGCGCTGGCGGATGGAACGCCGCTGGTCACACGCGCCGATGTGGGGCAGGGGCAGGTCGTGCTGGTGCATGTCACCGCAAATGCAGATTGGTCCAGCCTGCCG